>CALHBW010000340.1 GCA_937930625.1 uncultured Saprospiraceae bacterium
TCTGTAATAGTCTCTAAACCAACTTCTTGTGTAGCTTCTATAATGGCGCGTTCTGCGCTATCCCAATTTTCTTTTGTACCAATATATTTCTCCGGTGTATTGGGGTCGCGTAAGGAAATTTGCGCCGTAAAATCCTCAAAGCCCATCTTATTCAAGACATATTTTGTGAGGTCGAGTACATCCAAAAACTCGGCTTTCACTTGCTCTGCTGTACAGAAAATATGCGCGTCATCTTGCGTAAACCCACGCACACGCGACAAGCCGTGTAGCTCGCCCGTTTGCTCATAACGATACACCGTCCCGAACTCCGCAATACGAATCGGCAACTCCCTGTACGAGTGTGGGCGATGCGCGTAAATCTCGCAGTGGTGCGGACAGTTCATCGGTTTGAGCATAAACTGCTCGCCCTCACGAGGCGTATCAATCGGTTGGAAACTATCTGCACCATATTTTGCAAAGTGTCCCGATGTCATATACAGTTCCTTCTTGGCAATGTGTGGCGTGATAACGGCTTTGTAACCGCGTTTGAGTTGTTCGTCTTTCAGGAAATTTTCGAGGCGCATACGTAAGGCAGTTCCCTTCGGCAACCAAATCGGCAGCCCCGCCCCTACTTTCTCCGAAAACATAAATAACTCCAACTCTGCGCCTAACTTACGGTGGTCTCGTTTTTTGGCTTCTTCGAGCATGTGTAGATACTGCGTGAGTTCTTTCGCCTTCGGAAAACTCACACCATATACGCGCGTCAATTGCTGACGAGTATCATCGCCTTGCCAAAATGCACCCGCGACATTCATCAGCTTGACCGCCTTGATTTTAGAAGTATCGGGCAAGTGCGGACCGCGACATAAATCGACAAAATTGCCTTGCGTGTAAAGCGTTAAGGCTTCATCTTCGCCACGCTTTTCTATCAATTCAATTTTATATTCGTCGCCTTTATCCCCGAAATATTTCAATGCCTCATCTCGCGTAATATCTTGCCGTACATATTTATTTTTCTGACGCGCCAATTCCAACATTTTCTCCTCAATTTTCTTAAAATCATCAGAAGAAATCGGTTTATCGCCCGTATCTACATCATAATAAAAACCATTGTCGGTAGCCGGTCCTGTACCAAATTTGATACCCGGATAGACCGCCTCCAATGCCTCCGCCAACAAGTGCGCCGACGAATGCCAAAAGGTTTTTTTACCTTCCTTATCTCTCCATGTCAATAGCTGTACCGTCGAATCTTCGGTTATCGGGCGGTTGGCATCCCATACCTCGCCATTGACTTTTGCGGAAAGGACATTTCGTGCCAATCCTTCACTGATAGACATGGCTACATCCATCGCCGATGCGCCTGATTCGTACTCGCGGACACTGCCGTCGGGAAGCGTTATTTTCATAATTAATGCTGTAATGCGTTAATGATATAATGCTACAATGTAGCAAATTCCAAGCACCAAATTCCAAAATCCAATTTAAATGGAGACTTGCGTTATATTTTTGTTGGGTTTTGGATTTTGTTATTTGGGATTTGAATTTTGAGTTTGCAAAGAAACGAAGAAGGTGGAAAGTTTACAAGGGTTTAGGCTTGGAATCCGCTTTGATGTCGAGCTAATGAGGTGTTTTTACTCTGAGTTTTATTTTTTTATTTCAAAAAACCTCACATAACTTATTCATAATCAAATAAGTAAAACATTTTTTATTTTTGATTTGTAAAAATGGAGCGAATCGTTCCTATGACTATTCGGAGAATGCCTACATCTTGCAGTCGTAATTCATTTTTATTTACTAAAAAATAACTATAACAACATGAAAAGATTATTATTTTTATTAACCGCAATGCTTACATTCAGTGGAATGTGGGCGCAATGTCCTACGGGGAATGTTACCTTGACTACACAACAGCAGATTAACAATTTCGCAACTACCTATCCCAATTGCACGGAGATAGTAGGATGGTTGCGAATAGATGGCAGTGATATTAATGACTTATCTCTATTGGGTAATATTACTTCAATTGGCGGTTATTTGCGGATTTTTAACACTAATAATTTAGTGAACCTGACAGGATTAGAAAATTTAACATCAATCGATGAAGACCTGAGAATTATTGATAACACTGCTCTGACAGACATTACAGCATTGAATAACCTCAGCACAGGAATCACAGGGCTAAGAATTCAGGAAAACCCTCAGTTAAGTGTTTGCAATATCAACCCAATCTGCGAACATATAACAAATGATGGTTCGATAAGTATATATGCCAATGCACCCGGTTGTAATAGCGTAATAACGACTGAAATCAGTTGCTTGGCTCCAAGCGGAGACATCTGCTATACCGGAAACCTCAATCTGACTACCCAACAAGAGATAGACGATTTCTCCATCAACTACCCTAATTGTGATGTGATACTTGGGCAACTCAGGATAAGAGGTACTACACCCGATGCTATTACCAATCTCAACGGTTTAAGCCAACTTAAAGTAATCAGGGGGGATTTAGTTGTGGTCGCTAATGATATTCCTGATTTTACAGGCTTGGATAACGTCACATTTGTGGGCGGTGAATTCAAAATCAATAATGTTGACCAGATTACTGACTTTACAGGCTTAGATAACCTCAATTTTATCTATGGAGATGCAAATATTGAAAGTAATAACCTATTGGCTAATATGTCAGGCTTGGAGAATCTTACTCATGTGAGAAAATTAAACCTTGGCTCAAACACTTCTTTGACTACGCTTGACGGACTTGATAATTTATCATATTCGCAAGATATTACAATTAATAACAATGCGCTGACGAGTATTGCAGCATTGAGTAATTTGAGTAATGCTATACGTTTCTTACACATTTCGGATAATGCCGCCCTAGCCTCATTAGCAGGTTTGGAAAATATCATGTCACCTATCCGTAATATTTCTCTCAGTGGTAATGGTTCTTTGGCAGACATATCAGCATTGGGTAATATCACGGAGGCGAATTACATATATATTCACAACAATAATAATTTAACTACACTGACAGGTTTGAATAATCTCACATCTGTCACAGAAAATATTTATGTTTCCAACAATAATATGCTTATAGATTTGTCAGGCTTAGAGAGTCTTACAAATGTCAACTCTGGTGTATCTGTCATATCCAATCCTGCTTTGACAAGTATCGAAGGATTGAGCAACCTAAGCAGTGTGTCTAACATAACCATTGGTAATAATAACATATTGGGCAGTCTTATCGGTCTAGAAAACCTCTCATCTATCATTACAATTAATATCCAAGGCAATGACGCTTTGACGAACCTTACAGGTATACAAAACATCAGTACCATCACAGGCAATCTTGATATTTTTAACAACGATGCCTTAGTTGATATAACTGCAGTTAGCAATATCACCGCCACTGGTATCAAATTACGCATTAGTGAAAACGCCATACTGGATAACCTAAATGGCTTAGAAAATCTCACTTCGGTAGGCACTGAGTTACGTATAGAAGGTAATCCGATGTTAACTAATCTCGACCCGTTAGAAAATGTCAGCTCTGTTGGAACCTCGCTTAAAATCAGTACGAATGCTTCGCTGACAGATATAACAGGTATTCAAAATATTGACCCTAATAGCTTTACACAATTATCACTATTTAACAATCCTAACCTTTCATTTTGCGATTTGGATAATATTTGTACTTATCTCGAAAACGGTGGTACAAATTCGATATTCACCAATGCAACAGGTTGCAATAATCAAAGTGAAGTCGAACAGGCTTGTAACACACCTGATCCTGTTTGCCCTTCTGGCAATATTACATTCGTCAGCCAGCAAGAAATAGACGACTTTCCTACCAACTATCCCGGCTGTACAGTAATAGATGGCACTTTATACATTGATGAGGATGTTACAGATTTATCAGGACTCAATCAACTTACAACTATCAATGGGGATTTGAACCTTGATTTCTATTCGTCATTAACTGATTTTTCAGGCTTGGAAAACTTGGAGATAATTGGAGGGAATTTTAGAGTTAACTCTGCTTATGAGCTAATTAATTTTGAAGGGCTGGAAAGTTTAACTACCATAGGAGGTGGTTTTGAAGTTAGCACTAACAATAATTTGAATAATCTTTCAGGCTTGGAAAACTTGACTTCAATCGGTGGAGACTTTGACTTGTTCAGTAATTGGTCTCTCATCAATATTACAGGATTGGAAGGACTTATGTCAATTTCAGGTAGATTCATAATTGACGGAAATGATGAATTAGAAAACCTCAACGGATTGAATGATTTGTCCGTCATTGGCGGTAGTTTGAGCCTTAGCTCTTATAGTTTGGCAGATATTTCAGCCCTAAGTAATTTAATATCTATTGGAGGGATGCTGTATTGTCAGGGTACCAAACTGTCGAGTTTATCAGGTTTAGAGAACCTTAATTCCGTTGGCGGAGAACTTTATTTTTATCTTAATGATCAACTAATGAGCCTATCAGGCTTAGAAAGTCTTACCTCCATTGGAGGAAAACTAACACTTTGGAGTAATGATGCACTAACAGACTTGGCAGGTATAGCAAATATTGACCACACTACGATAACAGATTTATCAATAGTAAGTAATATTAGTTTATCTGTTTGTGGCGTGAGTAGCATCTGCAATTACCTTGCTGCCGGAGGCACATCTGACATTAGTGATAATTTACTAGGTTGCAATAATCAATCCGAAGTCGAAAGCGTCTGCAACAGCGATACAGATTGTACATCCGAAGTGTCAGAGGATATAACCGAGATTTTTGATGAAGACCTATTCATTGATGGAGTCGGCTTTGCTAATAACCCAAACATCAACTTCACCAACTCTGCTATCCCTAACGGTGCGGTATTGTCTGATGTCTCATTGGAATTATATTTTAGATTAAATGGTAGTTCTTGCGAAAACGAAATCGCCATACAAATCACCGACCCTGCTGGTAATACACAGCCACTGACTGCCTACACGACTTGCGACGGTGGTACAGGTTTGTATTATGTGAATTTGGACGTAACAAATGTAACTGCCTCAACAGGCGTAAATAATTGGCTCATCGAATTTGATGATACCAATGACCAAAACACCGATTATGAGTACTCCGTCCGTTTTGCCCGTTTAAAATATACAAGCACTACGGTAGGTAGCGCAACCATCGTCAATGAAGTATCAGACTTTGCAGATTCCGATTTATTCATTGATGGAATTGGTTTTGAAAATAACGGAACATACACCTTCGCCGACCCCGGCACGCCAGCCGACGCGGTATTATCCGATATTTCACTTGAATTATATTTTAGGTTAAATGGTAGTTCGTGTGAAAATGAAATCGCCCTTCAAATCACCAACCCCGCAGGTAATACCCAACCTTTGACCGCTTACACGACTTGCGACGGTGGTACAGGTTTATTCTATGTGAATTTGGATGTACCAAGCGGAAGTACCATAGGCAGTATAGCTGATTGGGTCGTCGAATTTGATGATACCAACGACCAGAACACCGACTATGAATACTCCGTTCGCTTCGGTAGATTAACCTATACCACGACCTATACTACCGGGGGAAGTGGTAGTGGTACACCCGTCACAGTCAACGACCAAATCTCCGAAGATGCCGATATGGATTTATTCATTGATGGAGTCGGTTTTGCCAATAATGATACCTACACCTTTACCGACCCGGGTATCCCTGCCGATGGCATACTTTCTAATATTTCATTAGAGTTATATTTTAGATTGAATGGTAATTCATGCGAAAATGAAATCGCCCTACAAATCACCGACCCCGCAGGCAATACACAACCACTCACAGCTTACACGACTTGTGATGGTGGCAATGGTTTATTTTATGTGAATTTGGATGTGCCAAGCGGAAGCACCACAGGC
>CALHBW010000341.1 GCA_937930625.1 uncultured Saprospiraceae bacterium
CGCTTAGGTCCAAATTTGGACGACCAATCGCTTCGATAGACGAGTTGTAATAAGTATTTGTTTGAAAATGAATAATTTACGCGAGTAAATAAACTAAAAAACTTCTCTTTATTGTCTTGTGAAAAATTATTATCGAGGGTATCTGCGTTTTCTCCGCCCGTAAAATTTCTAAATAAATGGTCGGATACATCCTCCATTTTAATGTAGGTTCTATTCGTTTCCGAATCCTGATATTCTTGTCCTGCGAGTAGTTTTAATTGGTGTTTTTTATTGGGCAATTTGACATCATAATTCGCCGTATTATAGAGCGACCAATTATTTATTTTTTTCAAATCTTCATCCGCAATGTTGAATTTATCTGTCCAAACGGCATCTTCAAACAGATAATCCCCCAAATTCATATAATCATAATTTCCCGTAAAATTAAGTGCTAAATTTTTTATCGGATTCAAGCGCAAACCCAAGCTATTAATACTGCGTAATTCACGGGTCATCAGGTCGGTGAGTTCGCGTTCTGCGATAGGATTTCCGTAGAGATTAAAATAATTTCCTTCATTATCATAAATCGGATAAATCGGCAAAGCCGACGATTGCGCCATGCCGAAACCGCCTGCCCATGCCTGACGCACACGATTATTGATGCCTTGCGATAGCGAAGTCGAAAGCGAAAGTGACGCCCAATCGGTCAAATTATAATCCAAATTTGCCCGCGCACTTGCTCGTCTGAAGCGATTATCGACGACATAACTACCTGCATCCGAGTAGCTCAAACCGATGTAAGACGACAGTTTTTCATTCCCTTGTTTCATCGACAAATTATGTTCGTGCTTAATGCCTGTTTGAATTACTTCGTCGAGCCAGTCCGTGTTAATGCCCTCAATATCAGCGTAATCGTAGCCATTTTCGGAGAGGACGCCGGGCAAGGGAGCGCGCCCGGTATTGCCGTCATTATTCCATGCTTCTTGTCGAACTTGCAACCATTCATCGGCGTTCATCAGGTCGAGAATTTTGGTCGGGTTGGAGGTGCCGATGCGGGTGGTGTAGGTAAAAACGGGCTTGGTCGTTTCGCCTCTTTTTGTCGTAATCAGCACCACGCCATTCGCGCCACGCGAGCCGTAAATGGAAGCCGCCGCCGCGTCTTTCAAAATTTCAATGGACTCAATATCGTTGGGATTGATGGAGGAGAGTGGGTTGTTATTTTGTCCGTTTTCGCTGCCTTGAATGAAATTATCTTGCGTAATCGGAATCCCATCAATGACATACAAAGGGTCGCCGCCAGAGCTAATCGACTTCACCCCGCGCACTCGCACGACTGCCCCCGCCCCCGCAATGCCGCTACTCTGCGTAATCTGCACGCCGGAGGCTTTGCCCTGCAAAACATTCTCAAAACTACCGCCCACGACATCCAGCAATTCATCCGAATTAATCTGCGCGACTGTGCCGACCAACTCACGTTTGCGCTGTGTACCATAACCAACGACCACGACTTCACCAAGCAGTTCCGCATCTTCACGAAGGGAGAAATCCAATGTGACATTTTGATTGATAACGGTGACAGTTTTTACCAATGGTTCGCTACCCAAAAAATCGACTTGCACGGTGTAAGTATCGGGCGATACATTGAGCAGGTACTTACCCATTATATCCGTGATCACCCCTTTTTCGGTATCTTGAATCCTGACGGTAGCACCAATCAAGGCTTCACCATTCTCATCGGTGACAGTGCCGGAGATGGTGTATTGTGCCATGATATTCGATGTGACAAACAGGATTAACGCGGTGAGTATAGCGGTGAATTTTCTCATAATAATAACGTAACACAGACATTCTTGTCTGTCATTAGCAGGAAGCACGGACAGGAATGTCCGTGTTACGTAGTAAATATATGGAAAATTTGAGCGATAATGAATTTTTTGATGTATATTTAGGATTGTTTTTAAGCAAAATTTAGATGAAAATAAAAGAAATAGAATTTAATAATTATCGCGGATTCAGGGGTGAACGGCGCATTGTTTTTCAAGAAAATGTGAATGTTTTTTTGGGAGCAAATGGTGCGGGGAAGTCTTCTTTGTTGGATTTAATCGCTACATTTTTGAATCAATTTACGGTGAAATTTTCAGGTAATTCTAATCGTGAATTGGTGTATCAGCTTTCGATGTTTGATATTCATATTGAAGAAGATGAAACGCGTAATAAAATTACTATAGAAAAAGATAATGATTTGATTTCTTGGGAGTTAATCAGAAATTTTAAAGCAGGAAAAAATAATTTTAAAGCATTAAATAATTACATTGACCATGTACAAAACAAATTGACATCCGATACTCAAATAAACATTCCGGTTATCAAATATTTTCATTCACTCAGAACAACACAAGAAAAACAAAATGGTGCGCGAAGTCGCAAGCGTTACTTGGCAGAACAATTGAAAGCCTATGAAGGTGCGTTTGATAAGTTTTATGAATTTAATGATTTTGTCAATTGGTTTGTAGAAGCAGAAAATAAAGAAAATCGAACAAAAGTTAAGTTGAAAGATTTGAATCATACGAACCCTGAATTAGACGCATTGCGGACAGCACTTCGTATTTTTTTAGGAGATTTTCCGTCAGGAAATTATGGTAATTTAAGGGTAGAAGAACGCATTTTCAATACAAAAACGAATGAGAAAAGTTCGTTGGTGATTGATAAAAACGGCAAAACATTTAATCTAAAACAACTCTCTGACGGTGAAAAAACATTGATTTTGATGGTAGCAGATATTGCTCATCGGCTTGCTGTTGCGAATCCCAAATTGGGCAAAAATTGTTTGTCCGGTGAGGGCATTATCTTGTTGGATGAGATAGACCTACACTTGCATCCGGCTTGGCAGCGTGATGTTATTCCTTGCTTGTTGGCGGCATTTCCAAATATACAATTTTTCATAAGTACTCACTCACCACAGGTATTGAGTAATGTCAATGAAGATAATGTTTTCATTATTGAGGATTTTGAAATCGTTGATAAAACGCCCAGTACATATGGAAAAGACAGCAATTCAATCCTTTGGGATGTATTTGGGGTAGTGGAGCGTCCTGTTCATGCTAAAGATAAATTAAATAAATTCTACGAGTTGATAGAGGAAGAAAACCAAGAGGAAAAAGCCGAAGAACTTCTTAGTGAACTTGCCGAACAACTCGGCGAAGACGACCCCGAAATTCTGAAAGCCCGGCTACATTTTGAATTTCAAACAGGTACTCACGCAGAATGAAGCACATTGTCAAAAATACAGAACCTCAAAGCCTAAAAACTTACCGCTCTACACCCAATGCTTCATTTAATGATTCTAACAAAGAAGATATTCGAAAATCACTCATTGAAGAACAAGGTGCTATTTGTGCGTATTGCATGAAAAGAATCAGCAATAAATGGAACGCAAAACTCCAAAAACCATTTACAGAAATAGAGCATTACAAATCACAAGACGTAATATAATGGCACTAATGGGAAACCTGATTTACGGCTGAATTACACCAATATGCTTGGCGTGTGTAATGGCAATTCAGGAAATCCCAAACACAAACTTCACTGCGATAAAAGTAAAGATTTGGAAGAAAATAAAGCCCTGCTTCCACTTACGATTGACCCACAAAACATTAACTGTGAACAACTTATCGAATTTAAAGGTAATGGCAAAATCATTTCAAAAAATCAAACTATCAGCCGCGATATAAATATTGTCTTGAATCTGAATGAAGATAACCTGACAAAAAACAGAGCAACTGCGATTCATTTTGCCATCGAATCTATCAACAAAAAAAGAGGTGCAAACAAGGAATGGAGACGCTCAGATATTAATACGGAAATTAAGGCGTGGAAAAAACGTTACAAATCCGGTTTTCGTCCTTATTGTCAGGCAGTGGTTTCATACCTTGAAAGGCGATTGAGTCGTTCCTAAAAAAAACCCGCGACACACAGTCACGAGTCTTTTTACAAAAAATAATTTTCGCGTTATCTTATTGCTTCACAAATTTCTTCACCAACTGCGTCTTTCCTGAAATTAATTGTACAGAGTAGAACCCTTGCGCTAATTGCGCTAAGTGAAATAAACAATTCATTATGTATTCGTTTTTAATTTCATTAAATTGCAAAATGATTTATTTATAAAAATGTTTTACTATGAAAACGAGAACACTCACACTATTTTTCTTGTGCATGATATTCACTTTCTCTTATGCACAAAATGATGCTTACCATGATGCACTTCTCAATCAACTTCAAGCCGAATACGGACTCGCAGGTGGAGAATGGATATTCACCCCAGATGAAGCGACTAATGCTGCCAATGCGATTGCGTATGGACATACTACCACGCAGAATACTGCCGTCGGGCAAGATTTTTCTTTAGCAATTAACCTGGACATCGCAGGTGCAGGAATGAATCCCTGGGATGCCGGATATTATAATGAAAACATCAACACCGTAGAAGCAGGAGATAGAGTTTTGACAGTCATTTGGTTGCGAACAGTATCGGCAGCATTCGCCGCGCCCGGCAAAATAAACATGTATGTAGAACGCCCCGTAACTTACGATAAAGAATTTTTCATTACCACAAATCCAACTCCACAGTGGCAGCAATATTTGATACCCTTTGAGGCATCGGGGCAGTTTGTGCCCGGGCAGATGCGCGTGGGGTTTCACTTGGCTTTTCAGGAGCAAGTGATTGAGTTTGGCGGATTAGCGATGATTAATTACGGTACATCTGTAGCACTTGAGGACTTGCCGCAGGAACTGCACAACGATTACTATCCGGGTATCGAACCGGACGCGCCCTGGCGCACCGCCGCAGCCGACAGAATCGAGCAACATCGTAAAGCTGACCTTGAACTTCAAGTCTTGGATGCCGCAGGTAATGCCATTCCCAACGCTGATGTCGAAATTGAAATGGTGCGCCATCTGTATGCTTTTGGTACGGCGATAGACACGCGGCGATTGGCAGGAAATTCTGGTTTTGATGCGACTTATCAGGAAAAATTACTTGACCTTGATGGCGAAGGGCATGGCTTCAATTGGATAGTTACCGAAAACTCGCTGAAATGGCGGGCTTGGGAGCAAGGCTGGGCAGGTACGCAAGAGGAAACTGTCAATGCATTGAATTGGTTGTCAGAAAATAATATCAAATCACGCGGTCATGTATTGCTTTGGCCCGGTTGGAATGTGATGCCCGATGATATGCAGACAAACTCCGGCGACCCGGCTTATCTGACGGGCAGAATCAGTGAACATCTGAACGAAATGCTCAATACACCCGGCGTTCGGGAGCATGTCAGAGAATGGGACATCATCAACGAACCCGCGCATGTACGCGACCTTGAAATGGCACTGCAAGGCACACCCGGATACACCACAGGACGCGAGATATATCCGGAAGTTTTCAACGCTGCACTTGCCGAAGACCCGAACATCACAGCTTATCTGAATGATTATAATATCCTCAGTAATGGTACTGTCAGTGGCGGTGATTACACTTTTTATAAGTCTATTGCACAGGAAATTATTGACGCAGGTGCTACGATAGATGGTTTCGGAATGCAAGCGCATATGGGGTCCGCACTCACACCGCCCGACTCGATTTATGCTATTTTGGAAGATTGCTATCAGACTTTCGGCAAGACGATTAAAATTACAGAATACGACCAATCAGACGTGTTGGAAGATGATTTTGCAGCGCGATATACAAGCGATTTTCTGACGATGGTATTTAGTCATCCCGCTACTGACGGCTTTTTTATGTGGGGATTTTGGGATAATGCACATTGGTTGGACAATGCACCACTATATAATGCCGATTGGACACCAAAGGCTACGCACACGGCTTTCACCAATTTACTTTTCAATGAATGGTGGACTGAAGAAAATGCCAGCACAGATGCAGACGGTAATGTAAGTATCAGAGGTTTCAAAGGCGATTATATAATAAGAGCTACAATTGATGGCGAGGAAGTAAGTGCTGATTTGGAATTGTATGATGATGTCAATACGACGATTCAACTCTTGCCTACGGCGACTCAGGTTCCTGAATGGGCAGACCAAATCAAAGTTTTTCCGAATCCCGCGAATGACTTTCTGCAAGTAGAATTGCCTTATTTCGATAAATGGACAATCAACATCATAGATGAAACCGGAAGATTAATTCAGACCAATACAAGCGTGGATTTAATGGCTATTTTTGAGACAACAAATTTATCGGCAGGTGTTTATTATTTAAAAATTCGCAATGATGATAATGAAGAAATATCTAAAAAAGTGGTCTTGGTGAGATAGCAATTTTAAACTCAAATTTGGAGAATTTGCTATGTAAAATTTCTGCTACCAATTTAGTACGAAAATGAAAACCGGAAGTCCTTTGGCTTTCGGTTTTTTTGTTGGGAGTCTGTGGGAAAACTTTTTTTAATAGAGTGTTGTTGATTTTGAGTGGATTATCGTATTATTGGAGTAAGTACAAGTTTAAGAATAAGTTTAAGTTTAAACTTGTACTTCCACTTACATATCAAAATAAATGCACCATACACAAGTCTATAAATTCCGAATATTAATATGACAGATAAATTTATAACAACACTTTTTGAAACCCATCAGGATAGCCCCAAGTGTCCAACCATTGAACGGGTAGAGGCTTTTGTCAATCAGTTGTTGGGGATTCTTTTCCCTGACCTGACAGACAAACCATACAGCAAACCCGAAGAACTCTCCTTCGACCTCTTGAACCTGAAATCAGAACTCTATGAGATATTATTTATGTATCCCAATCGAGAATCCATTAATGCAGATAATAAGACAGCTGTGTTTTTTGACCAATTGGAAACCATTTATCAGGTATTAAACACCGATGTAAAAGCCATGTACGCAGGCGACCCGGCTGCCATTAGCGAAAAAGAAATTGTGCGGTCTTATCCCGGATTTTATGCCATTGCAACCTACCGATTAGCGCATGAATTGTATCAACTTGACATCAAAGTCATTCCCAGAATGATTACTGAAATTGCACATTCCCGAACGGGCATTGACATCCATCCCGGTGCAAAAATCGGAAAGGGATTTTGTATCGACCATGGAACGGGCGTCGTGATAGGCGAAACCTGCAACATAGGAGATTACGTCAAAATCTATCAAGGCGTAACGCTTGGAGCTTTGAGTGTAGAAAAGAAATTGGCGAAAGTTAAAAGACATCCTACGATAGAAGACCACGTAGTACTTTATTCGGGAGCTACGGTATTGGGCGGCGAGACGGTCATCGGTCATCATAGCATTATCGGTGGAAATACATGGATTACGAAAAGTGTAGCACCGGAATCAAAAATTTATTATCAATCAAATCATTGAAGTAAATTCCAAAAAACAAATTCCAAATTCCAATTCAGTGAAGAAATGAGAATAACTTAATCCAAGATGCGAAATATTTTTTTGTTAGACGAACCATTTTTGACGCGCATAGCCGAGCTACGTAAGGAGAAAATGGTGAAGTATAACGAAAAAAGATACAGCAGGTTGGATTAAGTTATTCTTATTTCTTCACTCAGACGTGTCTCACCCATTTTTTATTGGAATTTGGTGCTTGAAATTTGGAATTTTTCATAAAAGATAAACATGAAAATTGAACATTTAATAGGCAATACCCCTTTGGTCGAACTCAAAAATATCAATAAGAACACATCAGTTCAGGTATTTTGCAAACTGGAGGGACAAAATCCCGGTGGAAGTGTAAAAGATAGAGCAGCTTTTAATATGATTAAATCTGCATTGGACAGGCGCGAAATCAGACCCGGCTCAAAACTCGTAGAGGCAACCAGCGGAAACACCGGTATAGCTTTGGCGATGATTGCTCAATCTATGGGCGTCCATATGACCTTACTCATGCCGGAAACAGCAACGCCCGAAAGAGTAAAAACCATGAAAGCCTACGGTGCGGAAGTCATCCTGACGCCGGGCGATAAGACCATAGAATATTCAAGACAATTGGCGCAGGAAATGGCGGATTCCGGCGAATACTTTATGCTCAACCAATTTGCCAATCCCGACAATTATAAAATGCACTACCAAACAACCGGTCCTGAAATTTGGAAGGACACCAAAGGGCGGATTACACATTTCGTTTCTGCGATGGGCACGACCGGCACTATCATGGGCGTATCCCGCTATCTGAAAGAACAAAGAAAAGAC
This sequence comes from uncultured Saprospiraceae bacterium, assembly GCA_937930625.1. Lineage (GTDB taxonomy): Bacteria > Bacteroidota > Bacteroidia > Chitinophagales > Saprospiraceae > JAHDEO01. Next base: position 8,197 of record CALHBW010000341.1, read on the forward strand.
ATTCAGATTGTCGGCACACAGCCCACCGACGGCTCCAGAATTCCGGGTATTCGCAGATGGTCGCCGGAATTTTTGCCAAAAATCTACGAACCCCAACGGGTAGATCGCATCATTGATGTCAGTCGTGAACAAGCCATTCAAATGACCAGAAGAATGGCGCAGGAAGAAGGCATCATGGCAGGTATGAGTAGCGGCGGTGCTTTGACAGCAGCCATGAAGATAGCTAATGAAATTAGCGACGGTGTCATTGTTTGTATTACCTGCGATAGAGGCGATAGATACCTTAGTTCGGAATTGTTTGAGTAAAAACGTGTTCATTTTTTTGGGCATGTTTAGAATTGCAGTTGATGTTTTTATATTTAAATTAAAATAATGTAAAATGTAAAAGTGGTAGGACGTGAGGTGTGTATATTTTATTGGTTTTTGGCTACCCGTCTAACTTTGCCCAAAGCGAATACTCGTCAGACGAATCACTTTATGCAGTGCGAATATTTTATGAGACAAATCGCTA
>CALHBW010000342.1 GCA_937930625.1 uncultured Saprospiraceae bacterium
ATAAAAACAAATCCTAAAATAATGTTCATTAAAAATGATTGGTTTTCACAATTAAAAAGAGATAAAATATTATTTCATGTAAAAACGTATTTATTTTTACTCACAAAACAAGCCACCTTTTGCAAGGTTGAGCATCAATAATACGTTGACTAACAACTAATTAACCAATCAACTAATCACGTCAATTTAAGGCTTTAAAAATTGATTTTTTATGAAAAAAGCGCATTGCAGAACAACATATTTTCCTAATAAAGATACAGGTAAAACGACGAAATGAAAAATATAAAATGTTAAAATTTATTTATCTTAATAATCTCTTACTTTTCAATTCAATTGTATGAAAAAATAAAATAACCTATTTTTACCAAAGAAATGAGTTCATTTACTCATTCATCATCTATGGAAATCAGTACACAAAATAAACGTTTGCTTTTTGGGTTAAAAGTACGACGACTACGTCATCACTTAGACCTGTCATTTGCCGAATTGTCGGAAGCAACCGGGATTTCTGTTTCGTATTTGAATGAGATTGAAAAAGGTAAAAAATTTCCTAAATCGGCTAAGGTACAAGCACTTGCAAAGGTACTCCAAACGACAGAAGACGAACTGACTTCCACACGTTTACCCAAAAGTCTGCAGCCCATCGGCGACCTCCTCCAATCCAATATTTTGGAGGAAATTCCACTGGATTTATTTGGTATCGAAGCAGGAAAAGTCGTTGAATTGATGGCGACCGCTCCTGTGCGTGTAGGAGCGTTTATTTCGACTTTGATTGAAATTGCACGTAAATATGCCCTCCAACAAGAAAATTTTTATGCGGCTGCCCTGCGTTCGTATCAGGAATTGCACAATAATTATTTTGAGGATTTGGAAACGGCAGCAAGCACTTTTGCCAATAAGCATCGTCTACCTTTTGGCGAGAGTTTTTCATTGGAACATCTATACAGCATTTTGGTGCATGAATATGGGTACAAAATTGACGAAGAAGGCTTGGGGCAATATGCTTCGTTGCGAAGTTTTCGTTCGGTTTTTATACCGGAAGAAAAGAAATTATTTGTCAACAAGGAATTGACCGATATGCAGCGCGCTTTTTTGTTGGCAAAAGAAATAGGGTTTAATTATTTGAACCTCGAACCGCGTTTATATACTTCTTCATTTGTAAAAATAGAAACATTTGAACATGCCTTAAACAACTTCAAAGCGGCTTATTTCGCAGGCGCATTATTGATTCCACAGGACAATTTACGGCGAGATATGGAGGAATTTTTCGCGCTCAAAAAATGGGACGGACAGGCATTTCTCGACATTATGAATCGCTATAATGCCAGCCCTGAAATGTTTTTGCATCGCCTCAGCAATTTGATGTCGCGCCATTTCGGATTGGATGAATTATTCTTTTTGCGCTTCAGCAATCGCCCCGGCACTACACGCTACGACCTCACGAAAGAACTCCATCTCAGCCGCCAACACCAACCCTACGGCAATGCCATTGAGGAGCATTATTGTCGCCGTTGGATTACCTTGTGGCTGCTCGAAGAACTCTACGATATTCAGCAAAAAGGAGAATATACCACACCTATCGCCGATGCCCAACGCTCTCGCTACGTTGGTACAGACGACGAATATATCTGCCTCACCATCGCCCGTCCTGCACACCCGACGCCCGATACGAATGTGAGCGTGACAGTCGGTTTTTCTATCAATGACGACCTGCGCCGCAAGATGGCTTTTGTGGACGATGTACCCGTTCGTGAGGTCAGTCAAACCTGCCAACGATGCCCCCTGACTGATTGTAAAGAACGTGCGGCATCACCTGACGTGCTTCAGCAAGAGGCTGTCAGACAGCAGATTGCGACGGATTTGGCGGCATTGAATGGGTAAAATTTCATTGCATGTAGGGACAGGTCGCGACCTGTCCCTACATGCAATGAAATTTTGTTGGAGAAATTTTGTTCACAAAAAAATAAAAAAACCATGCGCCGGGAACGAAAATCCAACCGTCTGCAAGGATATGATTACAGTCGTAATAATCTTTACTTTGTGACTCTTTGTGTTCAAGACAGGTTATGCTGTCTGGGAAAGGTAATAAACGGTAAAATGTACCCGAATGAATACGGCGAAATTGTAGAGGAAAGATGGTTTTGGCTGTCGGAGCAGTATCCATATGTGCGGTCGCATATTTTCATTGTCATGCCAAATCATGTACATGGCATCCTTGAAATTAACCGAACTTGTCCAAAAACAGGTATTAACTTATCCAAAGAAATGAAAATCAAATCTCTTTCTGAATTAATGGGCGCATTTCAAACCACAGCGTCTAAAGCCATTCACTTGGCAGGTTTCGATGGTTTTTCCTGGCAGCGTTCATTTCACGACCATATTATTCGTAAGGACGGTTCGTATCAATACATTTATGATTACATAAAAAATAATCCTAAAAATTGGGATGAAGACACGTTTTATGAGGAAGATGAGGATTAATTTTGGTAATTCTCGCCACGCCACCGATGTATGGACAAACGTAGGGACAGGTCGCGACCTGTCCCTACGTTTGTCCATACATCGGTGGCGTGGACGAGGGATTTTTATTTTTTCGTTTTCAAAGTCACCGTTTCATTAATCCAGCAACCTGTGTTGACCCGTTCACCGTCCTTTTTGGTACGCGAATGTGCAGCTTCAATTGTTGGATAATTCCCGCCATAATCACTAATCAAACCATCTACTTCCACTGCTGTCGAAGGGTCAATAGATTTTGCCTTGCGGAATTTATCGACGGCAGCCATGTAGCAAAGCGGTTTGCCCCAGTCGTTGGCACCACAAGCACCATTCATATAGGCTTTACCGATTATGATGTAAGGTTTACCCCAGTTCGCGCGTAGTGCTGCTGCCTTGTGTGCATAGGTACGCGCTTGTTGGTTTTTGCCCATATTTAGATACGAAGAAGCAATGTAGTAATGACAATTTGCCTGCTTTTCCACATCATCAGATTCCGCAATTGCTGCTTCAAACAGACGGGCAGCTTCTGCATAGTTCCCTGACTTGTATGCCTCGCGCGCCTTACGTGCGGAGGAGTTTAATTTTTCCTGAATGATGCGGTTTTGTTCTTCTTTGGCAGTTCTGACTTCTTCATTCGATGCCTTGATTTTCGCAGTAATTTCTTGTACAAGCGGGTCATCTTCACCACAATATTTATCAATTAATTCTTGCCGTATCGTTACCCAATTGTCGATATTATCGGGGTCGGCTTCGTACTTTGCTACTATCGCGGGGCGATAATAGGAGCAATCAAATTTTCCTTCTACTGAGTTGAATTGTGCGTCTGCTTGTGTCTGTGCGTCTGCATATTGGGCTTTTATTTTTTCGTCTTTTTGTGTGGATAAATTATGGTCAACGATATTTTTTATTTGTTGGCGAATATCCAATAATTCCGCTTGTGTTATTTTTTTATGTTGAAACAAATAAACAGACGAAGACATCAAAGGCAGCAAGACTACAGACTCGGTTTCATTACCCGCCATGCTAATGATTTGCTTTGCTATCTCGTGAATTTTGTCCTGTTCCGCACCGAGATAATAAAACATATCTGTCAATTGCCGACTACGGATATAAGTTTCATTATCAAAACATTGTACACGTCGTTCATACAAATTATAAATCATGTCGAGATGCGTCTGCTTCTTTTCTGCATCCGTTTCTAGGGTAAAAAATGCTTTGTAAATTGTAATGCCATCTCTAAAATGTTTCTTTGTTCCGGCAGGTGCGTTTTTGTAGCAATGTGTCCAGAATGGCAGTGCTTCGCGGTATAATTCTGCCGCTTCCTCCGGCGATTGACCTTTGGCATTTTTGATATAATCGCGGTAGAGGCTGTGTTGCGCGACGGTTCGGAGGCTGTCGGCGGGTGTTCCCCAGCCTTCGCATTGTGCAAAGTTATTTTCAGATAAAAGCAATAGAGCGATAATCGCCAAACATACATTTTTCATATTATTGTGATTTGTCGGTAACAGATTTTTCGTAAAATATCAACCGTCATTCCACGCTCCGACGCAGAATGACAGTTTGATTTGATGGTCTATAGTGTATAATCCTCTTTCGTAGATGCTTTCAAAACAATTTTTGGTGTACGTGTCAGAGCGAATTAAAATTGAACCCTTTCGGATAGTACCAACCAAATTCCCATATCATCTCGTTAATCCGATAAAATAACACATGGAAAAATTACGATTTTCAATTCCTAAACCTTGCGATGCTAATTGGAATGACATGACACCTGATGAACAGGGGCGTTTTTGTCATGCTTGCGAAAAGATAGTAGTGGATTTTTCAAAAATGAACGCTGACGAAATTATTGATTGGTTTCAACAACCCAAAAATGGTAAAAAAACTTGTGGTAGATTCACAAAAAATCAATTGAATAAAGGAATTAATTTAGCTCAAAAAACACCTTCTTTGATACCGCTTCTGAAAAAAGCGGTTACGGTTACATTGGTCGGGTTATCCGTTGCAGGATTACCTTTAGTGGTGAATGGACAAACGATAATTGTAGAAGAAATTCCTGCACAATACGATACCATCCACCGAAAAGTACTTGTCAAACCTGCTGAAATCAAGGTTATCGAAGAACCTGCTGAGTATGCTAGGATTGAGAAGAAGGTACTTGTAGAATTAGGCGGTTTTCATGTTTGGAACGAGTTACCTGCGATGACTTGCGATGTTCAACACATTCCCATTTCAACGATACAGACACAACTCAAAAATAAAGGATATTATAAAGGGAAAATTGACAATACGCTCAATGAAGCTACTGAGCAAGCCGTTATCAATTTTAGGAGAGAAAATGGTATGATTGCTATTTTTGAAGTGGATAAACAGGTGATTGATTTGTTAGGGATTCAATTAGAATAACGAATTACCCGTCGGACAAACGTAGGGACAGGTCGCGACCTGTCC
>CALHBW010000343.1 GCA_937930625.1 uncultured Saprospiraceae bacterium
TGTAAAGTTATTTTTGCGTCGTTCCTTAGATTGTTAAATGATTTTTTTGTGCAGCAAAAAACCGTAATAACAATCTAACAATCAAGCAATTCAACAATAATAATCTTATTCACTTACCGCTTTCAGCAATTCAATATAAAATACCAACTCTGCACTTTCCGGAATATCGGGCAACATCCCCTGCTCACCATAGCCCAATTCAGAAGGAATAAACAAATAGCCCTTCGTCCCAATCGGCAGCATCCCAAAACCTTCATCCCACCCCGGAATCACGCGCTGTTGCCCAAGCGGAAATTGAAACGCCTGCCCACGCTCAAAGGAACTATCGAACCGTTTGCCGTCGGTCAAATGTCCGCTATAATTGACAGAGACTAAATCACCTTCGCTTGGTTTTTCGCCCTTGCCGCGTTCGATGATGTGGTATTTCAAGCCGCTTGCAGTCGTTTCTACATCAAGTGTTCCTGCCTTGTATTGCTTGATAATCGTGCGGGTGTCTTTGGCAATTTTATCAGCTTGTCGGTCAAGGTCGCGTTGCTCGGCGTCGAGTTCGGACTTGGTTTTGACTTCGCGCACGACGACATCGAAGGTTGCCAAATCACCGGGTTGGAAGCCCCATTGCGGGTCGAGTTGATACGCAATTGAATCTGCTTCGATGAGCAATGTCGCACTATCTCCTGCCGACATTTGACTTAGCATTTCCATGATGGGACTTTCATTCACTTCATACATATCTTTTGAAAAACGATGTTTTATTGGCTCATTTTCATGTGTACTAAACACAATCAAATCGCCTTTTTTCAAATCCATGTCAAAGCTCAAACCGTCATTAGCTCCTGCCTTGCGCCCATCATTGGAGATGTGTTTTTTGTAATGATAGCCTTTATCCGATGTTTGAAATTGTCCGATAAGGTCAGCTTTTGCCTGCGCTGCTTCTTCGGCAGATTTAACATTAAGGACGGCAATATCTACGAAAACCAAATCGCCACTCTCATAGCCGGGCGGCAACTGCATTTGGATGGAATCACGCTCACGCATAATGGTCAAACTATCTCCTGTCGCCATTTTTAGCAACGAACGCAAGAGCAAATTTTTCTCCATTCCTTCCGGCAATATAAGGCTTATCGGCACACCCTGATCGCGCGAACTCGCCAATATACTATCTCCTTTCCGAAAGTATAAATGGTAATCCACACGGTCGCCGACAGCTGCTTTTCTGCCGTTATTCTCAACATGATGTTTATAGGTAAATCCATCATCTTCAGTGACGTAGCCCTTCAAGGGGTCTTGCTTGCAGGAAAGCACCAACAAACAAGCAAGTAGAAAATAACAGGTGTTTTGCAAGTAGTTATTATTTTTATTTAATAAAAAAATATTCATTTAATTATGTTTTAATTTCTGTAAAATTTATGGTTCTTCGATAATTCTTACGATATCAGGTTTTCTTTCCAATGTGGGGCTACCCGTCTAACTTTGCCTAAAGTGAATACTCGTCAGACGAATCCCTTTATTCAGCGCGAATATTTTATGAGACAAATCACTACATTTCACAAAACCTTCGTCAGACGAGTAGTAATCCCGCAAGCAAACTTAGACGGGTAGCCCACATTGGAAAGAAAATATAGAAATTGCCAAAGAATCGTTTATTTCTCTGGTCTCTCGTCTGATCTCTCTCATCTTTCCCGTCTCATTAATATTTGAATAAAATTCAATCCTTCGCGATATAAAAGCCCGACATTCATTTTAGAAAATACAATTCCCGGCTTTAAAGTCACCTTCACAGGCACAATTTTTTCCGGGAAATATCGTGCCGCAAGATGGATAAATTCTAAATCAAACAGATAACGATTAATACTTGTTTTTAAAAATATTTCGCGACCTGCATTTGTAAAGCCCTTCAAGCCACACTGCGTATCGCTAATCGGCAGCCTGAAAAATCGCCGCAACATCAAGCGCAATGTCTTTGACAGATACCTACGAAATGCAGGAATATCTTCATAATAAACCTCATCGCGTACCCCCGCAACCACTTCCACATCATCATTCAGTCGATAAAATAGCGCAACCAAACTATCGTTTGTATAAGGAAAATCAATATCCGTGTAAATGCAAAAATCACCTCTCCCCTCTCCTACTCCACGCCTTAGCGCGTAGCCTTTTCCTTGATTTTTTTCGTAATGAATGTAGTGAAATTGTCGGATATTTTTTCGGATAAAATCAATATTCGATTCCTCTGCACCTTCTATCGAACCATCATTAACAATATACAAAACAACTTCTGTATCAGTTAGTTGACTTTGTATTTCCTGTACAGATTGTACGACTACATGCTCCCAACCGGGTAGCGGATTATAACATGGTAATACAAGGTCTAAGGTCATATTGTGTTGTGGTGTTTTGGTTTTGTAGTTTCGTGGTGTTGTTGTGTTATCGTGTTATTAAGTAGTAAGCATCAAATAATCGACATTTTTGAACGTGTCTTTTTTCGCCATACTTCAGCTATTTTTCCTCATTTAGCTCGGTTATAATCGTCAAAATGAGCTTCGTCTGACAAAAAAATACCCTGCTCAAAAAGTGTCGATTATTCAATACTTACTACTTAATTCAAATGAGTGCAAACCTGTACAGGCGATTTCAATCGCCAAGTGTAGTAGAATCTTTATTCGCAATTCGCCACAAATAAAAATTTTGTGAATATAATTTATTTTTTACGTAGCAAATGTTTTTTAAGTATCACAGTCTAAATATGAGTTAAAACTTGTCAGACATTTTGAAAATGTCTGACAAGTTTTAACTCATACGCTCAATTCAAATTCCACCGATATAAAGCGTATTTTTCATTTTCATAAATCAATATCATATTATGTTTTTTTATTGCATTTGAAAAAGATTGAACAACACTCGTTGCAGGTTCTTTTCCCTGCAAACTTAGCCAACTTGTATCCGTCACATATGCCTTGTGTACGAGTGTGAGGATGGGTTTCTCGTTTAATTTTTGGCGCAATGTGTCGTTTAAATTTTCATCCAAAAAAATACTAAAAAACGCTTTCGGATGTACGGGCGGCGTGCGCGACATGCGACTGCCCATACACGGAAGCGCGGTCGTTTGTGCCAATTGAATCGACAGGCGATAAAAATCTTCCGGCGGGTCAATCGTATAATCATAATCTTCCGAGCCGCTATGAAAAAACGGTAAGGGCAAAATCGCCTGATAATCAGCTTTTTGAATGTGCTGTGCCAAGTCTTTTGCTTCATTGAGATGTTGTTCGTTAGTTAGGATATTCGGATGATGAGTGCGGTGCTGAAAAGCAATCACATCCACCGTATCAATAATCGCGAAGATAGTCAGAATCAAGACCAAAGCCCTTGTCCAACGCTTTTTTTCTTCCCAATAATGCTGCAAAACATACAACAACCCAAAACTCACCGACCAATAAAACACCCAAGAAAATCGTCCTAAACAACGAAATTGTTGCACCGTATCTGACACGAAACCTATGTAAAGAAAGGGATTAAATATATTGTAGAAAACGATGTGTTTTGAGCCAAACAGATGGTGTCGTTCTCCCCATGCAATTGAAAGTGAAAGCAGACCCGCAAAGCCAATAAACGCGAGTATTTGTGTATTTTTATTTTTCGGAAAAATGCTTTTTAGCGAAATCCATTCCCTGCTTCGCAGCAAAAACATCAGCAACAAAACCGTAATACCAAAGGCACAAAAGCCACCAAAATACACGCCCGATTCATGGTCGAAATAGCCGCCTGTTCCGAGTGAGAATTTGATGCTATTCCATTCGCGTTCTGTGAATAATGCCCTGAAATTGAGTCGCCACATGCCATAATCATAACCTTCGGGAGTTGCTTTTCGTATTGGATAATAGCCGTCAATCATCCGAATAATCCCCAACAATACGCTCAATGCAGTTGCCGCTATTCCCGTTCCCCAAACTAAATGCAGCACAGCCGATTTGCGATTTTTTCGTTTGGAAATTGCCCACGCCAAAAAAAATCCGCCGACAATCACACTCAACAACATCGCATAATACAAATGCAAAAATGCACCACATACAATCGTCAAAAAGAGATAAATACTCAAGCGAATACGTTGATTGCGTTCTTCCGGCTGCGTTTCTATCAATCGAATGAGCCACCAAAATGTGAGCAACATCAGCCAAGAAAATGACAAATTATAATGCCCGGCAGAGAGGCGCATGAGTTGCGGATTGAGCCAGACAAAACACAAACTAAACAGAAAAATCATCCATTCGTAGCGAATGAATTTGGAGAGAATTTTCCAACACAAAATTGTACTGAATAATACACCGAAAATACAAAACCAATTGAGAATCAGCACACCATGCGCCGAAATATCATAAATATATCGGGAAAATAACTTCACACATAAGGCAAGCAAAGGCGTATTGTCCGTAAAAAAAATGTAATCGCCGAAGGGGTAATTCATTTGGTTGAATGTCCACCAATCGGCATCAGATTGGGCGAGATAAGCCTGAAAAGTATGATAGTTTTTGAAGCCGTCGGCACGATTCAAAAACATATAATCGCCCGAATGTACAAAAGCAGCATAGAAGGCAGTGAACAGCAAAATACACTGAACAATAATAAGGAGTACAAACCAATTTTCGCGCTTCATTTATGAGGGAAATTCCAAAAAACAATACGCTTGCTACGGAATCTGTAATGGCTTGGCACGATGTCGAATATGTAGAGAAAATTCATGAATTTTCTCTACATATTCAAAACTACACGCTGCCGTCCGGTGGATTCCGCATCAAACGCGGAATGACTTGCTGCTTTTGGAGGGTATTTGTCTCACATCTCCCGTCTCACCTCTCTTCTCTCTCGTCTCACCTCTAATAATCCGGTTCTGCGGTCAACTGTTCTCGATAGGTTTCAAATATTTCTTTCAATTTCTTAATGGTATTGCCAATCGTATCGTGACTCACGCCGCCGGAAGCATTGCGGTGTCCACCACCGTCGAAGTATTTTTGACAGATTTCCTGTACCGAAAACGCGCCCTTCGAACGGAAAGACAGCTTCACACAAGTCTCGCGCTCACACATGAGAATTGCCATACGCATATTCTTCATTTTGAGGATATAATTGACGATGCCTTCTGTGTCACCGCGTTTGATACGGAAGCGTCGATGGTCTTTCATATCCAATACAATGATGCCTACATTATAATTATTATACAAACGCATCGCCTCTGTAATGGAGTAGCCCAATAAGCGCAACTGCTTCTCGTTCTGTCCGTTAAATATTTTATTTTGCACGAATGTACCATCAATACCACTCTCGTAAATATCCGCTACGGTACGATACAAAGTCGGCGAAGTTGAATAACTAAACGACCCCGTATCCGTCAAAATTCCGGTATAAAGACATTCGCCAATTACTTTATCGACCAATTTTTCGTCACCCATCATACGAATGAAATGATACAACATTTCGCAAGTCGAACTCGCCGTCGGGTCAGAATAAAAATACTCCGCAAACTCGTCGGGATTGAGGTGGTGGTCAATCATCACTTTCGGCGTATCTTGCGCCGCAATCACCTCACCGATGCGGTCTATCCGCGCCAATGAATTGAAATCCAGACAGAAAATCACGTCCGCCTCTTCGCATACTTTTTGCGTTTGGTCAGGATAATCATCGTCCACCAGAATATAATCCATACCGGGCAGATAATTAAAAAGTAAGGGATAACGCGACGGAAAAATCACCGTAGCATCATGTCCACGCCGCGACAGGTAGTGGAAAAGTCCCAAAGATGAGCCAATCGCATCACCATCAGGATTGCGGTGCGAAACGATAGCTACTTTTTTTGGGGTCTGTAATATCTCTTTTAACGATTCTATATTTTTCATTGACTGTGTTTCGTGGTTTGATTGTTCGATTGTTTTATTGTTTTATGGTTTCACTGTTTTATTGTTCTATGGTTTCATTTAAATGTATGTGTTTTTGCGAAGCAAAAACATCAAAATAACCATGAAACAATTGAACCATGAAACAATGAAACAATCCAACAATAAAGCAATTGCAAATGTACGTGATTTATTGCGGTGTTGAAAGTCGCAATATTATTAAATTCAACTTGAAGCAGAATTGTTTAAAAATTAACGCAAACATTGTCGCAGAATTGGATAGAATCCTTACTTTTGCCCGAATTTTTGTAAATCCGTCCGAATTGATTGTCTGCCCAAGAAACCTATAAGGTTTTGAAAACCTTATAGGTTTAGGCTCAAATTTGAAACTATGGACTATCAACTACGGACTATCGACTAAAAATAATATGGCTGGTAACAGAACATTGACCATGATTAAACCCGATGCCGTGAAAAACGGTCACATCGGTGCTATCCTTGCTCACATCAATAAGGGTGGTTTCCGCATTGTTGCGATGAAAATGACTCAATTGACCGTCGCTAAGGCGAAGGAATTTTACGCCGTACACAGCGAGCGTCCGTTTTACGGTGAGTTGGTGGAGTTTATGTCTTCAGGACCTATAGTAGCGGCAGTTTTGGAAAAAGATAATGCGGTAGAAGATTTCCGTAAATTGATTGGTGCGACCAATCCGGCAGAGGCTGAAGCAGGCACTATCCGCGCATTATACGCGACAAGTATCGGCGAAAATGCCGTTCACGGCTCTGATTCCGACGAAAATGCAGCTATCGAAGGTTCATTTCACTTTGGAGGAACGGAGATGTTTTAATGGTTAATGGTTAATGGTTAATGGTTAATTTGTAGGACGCAAGTGAACGCATTTTTTCGCATTTAATTGGTTTTTAATTTATTAAAATTAAAAAATATTTTGCACACGTACTACAAGCAATTAACCATTAATCATTGACCATTAACCATTATTTTAAAAAGAAAAAGTTTTGTGTCGTGTGTTTTTCGGGTAAATAGACTTGCATTTGCTCCTTGTGATACACGAAAATTTTGTAGCCGAGTTCGCGCATGAGGGTGAAGCAATGTTGGCGATTGTCGTTGTCCCATAGCTCGGCGTAGATGATGGGTTGGTCGCGTGCAATGAGGTCGCATCCGCCTTTTAGAACGAAATACTCGAAATTTTCTACATCAATTTTAATTCCTGAAATCGGCGCTTCTCCTTTCAACACCCCTAAATCATCCAATCTATAAATCGCTGATTTATAACGCTTTCCTTCATTAAATTCGGTCAAATCTTTGTGTACAACGTGGCTCAAGCCTTGCATCCTGACATTATTTACTTTGGGCAATACCATATCTACTTCGCCGTTTTCATCACCGAGCGCGTAGGGATACAATTGGATATTGGTACATTCGTAATGCTTGGTTATTTTTTGGAGTGTAATAAAATTAATCGGAATAGGCTCAAAGGAATGTACCTTGCCCTTGCGTACTTTTTGCGACATCAAAACCGTTGTAATACCGATATTACTGCCAATGTCGAGTACGTGGTCGTCCTCGTCGAGCATATCCAGAAATTGAAAAAAATCACTTTCTTTTTTATCCCATTTAAAGGTCTTGATTTTGAAAATCGCAAATATGTATAAGTACTGCTCAAAGCCGAGCAATAAGTGTAAAATTCTTTTGATAATGCTTTTCATCACTGCAAATGTAGTGTAAATTCCAAAATAGAACACGGATTTTGCGGATTACACGGATTCATGCGAATAAAAATCTGTGTAAATCTGCGTAATCCGTAAAATCTGTGTTCTATCTTTACGCCAACTATGCAAGAAAAATTTTTCGGAAATCTACTGTTTTTGCTCTTTGTCAACTTGCTTGTCAAGCCGTTTTATATCTTCGGTATTGACCGGACGGTGCAGGTGACGGTGGGCGATGAGGTATATGGTTTGTATTTTGCTTTGTATAATGTGTCGGTGCTATTTTACATTCTGCTCGACTTGGGCATGACCAATTATAATAACCGAACTATCGCACAAAATACTTCGCTTTTACGCGAGTATGTTCCGAATTTTTTATTGGTCAAATGTCTGTTGTCCATCGCGTATTTGGTGTTGATTTTTGTCCTTGCAATGGGCTGGCAGTACAATCAACTGGAATTGCGCTTGCTTCTGCCACTCGCTCTGAATCAAATACTTATCTCACTTATCTTTTACTTTAGGTCGAATATCTCGGCATTGCATTATTTCAAAGTTGACGGCTTGCTTTCTGTGCTTGACCGTGTGCTTGTTATTGTGATTTGTGGGGTTTTGCTTTGGGGTGGAGTGGTGAGTATTTTTCGGATAGAATATTTTATTTATGCACAAACATTTGCTTATGGAATAGCGGCTTTGGTCAGTTTTGCGGTAGTGGCGCGCTATGCGGCATTTCGCAATTTTGAGGTCAAATGGGAGACGATGCGACACATTATTCGGGAGAGTTTGCCTTTTGCTTTGCTCGTCTTATTAATGACGGTTTATAATCGTGTGGATAGTATTATGTTGGAGCGACTTTTGTCCGAAGGCGCGACACACGCGGGTGTGTATGCAAAGGCATTTCGCTTGTTGGATGCGGTGAATGTCTTTGGTTTGTTATTCGCGGGACTGTTGATGCCGATTTTTGCGCGGATGCTCAAAGAACAGCAAGCTGTGGAAGCCTTGAGCCGATTGAGTTTGGGCTTGATTTCGGTGATGTCGATGACGGTGGGCGTATGTTGCTATTTTTTTCAATCGGAATTAATGACTTTCATTTATGGTGACGATACGGCTTACACTTCGACGGTATTTGGGTGGTTGATGTTTAGTTTTATGTTCATCGCTTGTGTGTATATATATGGTACGCTGATGATTGCAGATGCACGACTCCGACCTTTAAATATCATTGCAGCGAGTGGCTTGGTGCTGAATATTATTTTGAATTTCATCCTCATACCACGTTATCAGGCGATTGGAGCGACTATCGCAACGCTCGCAACACAATTCATCGTGGCAGCAGGACATATCATCGTCGCAAAACGGGCATTTAAATTGACTTTCCCCAATATATTCCTCATTCGACTATTATCATTTTTTATAATTTTATTTTTATTAAATATTTCATTAAAACAAATTACAAATTATTGGATAATTAACTTCGGAATGATACTCTTCTTGTCGCTTGGCGCAGCTTTTTTAATTCGATTATTGAGATTGAATGAGCTGGTCAATTTATTGAAACCTTCTTAAGATGGCAAAGCCACTCCCAGTGTTTTACGGCAATTGAACAATCAAAACATTAGACTTGACCTAAATATGCCCTTATTTTTCTTTTAAAGGAGAAAACGTAGAAACCAAATTAATGTATTTATAAACTACTGTTTATTAATGTTTTTAATTAAAAAATTATTTAATAGACCTTTAATTTATAAAGAAACATTGGTTGGTTTACGTGGGTATAAACCCGTTGTTTTGTGATTGTAAATAGGAAGTTAGTCATTAAATGAATACTAACAGACTCTAATTCAACAATATGTTCGCCAAATTGAAAATTGATAATTGAGAGTTGATAATTAATTTATTTTTTATTTCATAAAAAACTTAAAATTAAATAATTACAAATTATAAAATTAAATTAGTTATCAATTATACATTCTCAATTCTCAATT
>CALHBW010000344.1 GCA_937930625.1 uncultured Saprospiraceae bacterium
ACGCCGGATGTCACCTTTATTTCCGACCCGATTGAGGTGTATGTGGAGGGCTACGATTTGTCGGGCGAACCGATTATTACAAATCAGTTTATCTTGGATATTCCCTTTGATGCTGACCCTGAATTTTCGATAGAGGTATTGGAGATTTTGTACGAATACGGCGGTTTTGTGGCGGATAGTTGCAATTGCAATCGGGATTTGTTGTTGTGGGAAGTTCCCGAAGAGGTGAATGTACATGAATTATTGGTCGAAATTAATACAAAAAAAACGGGTTCTACGGTAGAGGAAGATGCGGATGTGGATGGCGGATTCAATCGGAAATTGCTCACACCCGCAAGCGTTTTTTCAGAGCAAACCTGGGATTGGACACGCTTTTTCGCGCCCGTGGGCAGCTATCCGCATCCGGTGGATATTTACCTGATAGATTCGGGCTTGGATACGACGAATTGGAATTACGCGCCCTTTACTGTGCCCAATCCGTCGCATGATTCGTGCTACGCGCCGGGCTTTTTGGGCTATAATTTTACGGACGCCACCATCAATGACGACATCACGGACGGCGAAGGACACGGCACCTACGGCGCGCGCCTCATCACACAGGATGTACCCACGTATGTGGATATGAGCATCGTGCCGCTAAAGGCTTTTGACAGTGCCGGAAAAGGAACGCTTTTTGACCTGATTTGTGCGACTTATCACGCCGTTGACCACAATGCGGACATCATCAATATCAGCGCGGGCTATAAGGGCGATAAGTCGAGTGTATTTGAAAATTCGATAGCTTTGGCGCAACAAAAAGGCATCTTTGTGGTGTCGGCAGTGGGCAATGATACCCTCGAATTTAAAGCCGCGACGAAAGCCCTGCAATATCCGGCGGCATTTTGCGAAAATTACGATAATGTCATCTCCACTACGGCAGTCAATCAGGATAATCAATTGGCGGATTTTGCCAACTTCGGCGCAAGCTATACCAATGTAGCCGCGCCCGGCGTGGATATACGCGGACATTGGCTCGGCGGCGCAGAAATCACGGATAGCGGCACGTCGGTGGCGGCTTACCTGATGACCCGCGCCCTCGCGCTCGAATTGGCGCAAGATACGGCGCGTAGTTATACGCAGATTTGGTCGGATTTTGAGGCGAATCATCTCGTTGCAGAGCCTTCATTAGTCGGAAAAACCAGCACCGGAAAACGCCTTGACATCGACCTGATGAGCGATATGATTTACGGCGATTTGAGGGTGATTTTGGAAGGAGCTTTTGACCCGACAACGGGCTATATGCGTACCGACCTCAACGAGCGTGGCTTATTGCCCGGACAAACGCCCGAAAGTCCGCTTTACACGCCCACACCGCCCGGACAGCCTTACAATTTCGCGCCCTTCAATTACACGGGAACTGAGACGCTGCCTGCTGATATGAGCGATTATCCGACGGATGTAGTGGATTGGATTTTGGTGCATTTTCGTAGCGAAATAGCAGCCGATACGAAGATAAAAACAATGGCAGCATGGCTGTTGCGCGATGGTCGGGTGCAGTTTTTGGAGCCGCTTTTTGAAGCAGCGGAAAGCTTGCCCGATTCGGTCTATGTGCAAATCGAACATCGCAACCACATGGGCATCTTATCGCCCGAAAAGGTGGCGATTTCGGGGAATTTTATTGCTTGGGATTTTATGTCGGCAGATAGTTACAGCACTTCCACATCGGTGGGGCAAAAAGCCTACCCAAATATGTGGGTGATGCTCGCAGGAGACGGCAGCCAAGCCTTCGACGCGCCCGGCTACGACATCAAAGGCGATGATAAAACCGTTTGGACAGAAGGCAACGGCGTATTCGGTGCCTACCAATCGGCAGATTATAACCTCAACGGCGATACAAATGGCGACGATAAATCATATTGGGGCGAGAATAATGGTTTTAATTCTATCGTGCCGAGGTGATTTTTGATTTGGGGATTTTTGATTTTTGATTGGAGAGATTGCCTACGTGTGTCCTTTAAAAATCTAAAAAAAGAAAAATCAACCGTCATACTGAATTTATTTCAGTATCTCCCGAGCTATGGAAACCAATATGACACAAAATCTACAGATTCTTATTTCAATGTAAAATCCAAATTCTTAGCTCATATTTGACATCGTGCTTGTGGTTCAGGAGATTCTGAAATAAATTCAGAATGACATTTTGGCTTGGAGGTGTTGGACTTGTGGGAAACCCTATGGGAGTAATTTTATAATCTCTCCAAAACTCAAAAAAAACCAAAAAATCAACCGTCATACTGAATTTATTTCAGTATCTCCCGAGCTATGGAAACCCAATATTACACAAAATCTACAGATTCTTATTTCAATGTAAAATCCAAATTCTTAGCTCATATTTGACATCGTGCTTGTCGTTCGGGAGATTCTGAAATAAATTCAGAAAGACGTTTTGGTTTGCGGGTAGGCGGATTTTATTTTTATAATAAATTTGACAATTTCAAATTTTTCATTTAACTTCGCAGTATATTCTTCCCCAATTACTTCTTTTAGATTTCATTTTCCAATATAGATAGGATTACAAATGACCGTGGTTGGCTTGTGCTTTACCATGAATAATGTTCATTGACGTAATGCTATTTTTTTATTGAAAAATGACAACTTTCATCGTATATTGAAAGTTGTTATAGATACCATTTTGCATAATTATGACAAAAACACCCCCACTTTCTAATATTTAAAACACTTATTTTGAACCACTTATAAAAAAGGGGGCTTTAAACCGCATTCCATTTTAGGTAGGATTGCAACATTAAGGAGTGGTATTCCTGGGGCTTCTGTAATTCTTTAAACCGCATTCCATTTTAGGTAGGATTGCAACTCCTATGCTTAAACCATATTGAGGCAACGTTGTGCTTTAAACCGCATTCCATTTTAGGTAGGATTGCAACATTGGTTTTTGCCGAGGATCACTCACATATTGAGCTTTAAACCAGCATCCATTTTAGGTAGGAAATAATGGTTAATGAATGTATTAATGAAGAAATAATTTAACATGTTTTTTTGATTTCACGTTAGATTGGCATTAATCATTCACCGTTAATCATTAATCATTATGCGGTTTCTTATTTATTGGCTGTCTTGCGGTCTGCTATCCACTATTTTTCAATCAAAATAAAAATCGTCAACCCAAAAATCTTTCATTTCGGATGAATTGACTATTTTCATATTTTCATTTTCATTGCTATTTTCATTGTCATTTTAAGGGTTTTCTCATAAAACGTATTTTCCTCCCCCCAACCCCCTCCAAAGGGGGACATATTACCTTGAAAATCAACCGACTCTCCCCCTTTGGAGGGGGTTGGGGGGAGGAAAAGGGTAGATTTCACAATTTCTTATTTAACTGATTATCAACGAATTATTTGTTATAAGAAAACCCTTTTGTCATTTTCATTGCTATTTTCATTGCTATTTTCATTGCTATTTTCATTGCTATTTTCATTTTCATTATTATGTTCAACAAGCTTGTGCCATACGAAACGGCTTTTATGATATTGGAAGCCTATATTCACTACTATCATCAATTTAAGCGTGTGACCAAGCGGGCTAAAATACGTTTTGAAAATCGTGATTGGCTGGGTTTGCAGGAAGATATGGGCGAGCGCAGTGTGCTGTACAGGCGCATTGTGAATGAGACGACAAACGAAGTGCGTAGCTTTTTGAGCAAGACGACTGCCAATGAAGAAAACCCGCAATTTTGGATAGAAGTCAAGCAGAATTATTTTGATGAAATCCGTAATTTCAACACGCGCAATATTGCCGAAACGTTTTATAATTCCGTATTTCGACATTCCAATCAAGGCTTGAGTGCCAATGCTGAAACGATGTTTGTACACTCCACCGGCACGTACCGCGAGTTCAAATCCGTCTATCCGATTTATCACACTTTTGATTTTCCTGATAATGTCGAAACCACCGTGAGGCGTATCATTTCATTATATGCTTTTGACGCGCCTTATGAAGATTTGGAGCGCGATATTCGATTCATTACCAATACCCGGAGATTTATTGCTGAAAAATTTCGGTGTAACGCGGCTCCAACGGGTCGTTTTTTATGATTATGATGAAATTGGTTTTTTGACGGATTATAATTTCCGAAAAATTCCCGAACCCAAAAACGAATACGAAGAATTTTCTGCCGAGCCTTATTATCACGTCGGACCGGACGATATTTTCCCCGAAGAATTTCAACGTTTTTTATTTCCAAATAATCACACCAAACGCATCTTTAATGAATTGCATAGCGACTTATACGATATTGATTTTTGGAAAAAAACACAAGAAAAAATCAAAAATGGCGAGTTCATAGATGTTTTTCCCTACAACGAAAATCTGCGATTTACAAACCAATTTTTTTAATGATTAATGGTTAACGATTAATGATTAATTTGTAGGACGCGAGTGAACGTGTTTTGGCTATCCGTTTAAGTTTGTTTGCGGGGTACTACTCGTCTGACGAATGTTTTTGTGAAATGTAGTGATTTGTCTCATAAAATATTCGCACTGAATAAAGGGATTCGTCTGACGAGTATTTGTTTAGGCAAAGTTAGACGGATAGCCCGTATTTTTTAGGGCGAACGCAAGAAAGTTTCTGTAATGTGTTTTAAAAATCATAGGATAAACCCCGTCATTTGTCGGGACAAGCGCGAGTCGGCTGACATTTTGCAAATGGCAGACGACAGCATTAATGCATTGTATTAAAAATCAAATTGTTATAAAGTTTGAATAAATAAAACAATTAAACTCGAAGCACAAATATACTCGTCTGCCATTTGTAAAATGTCAGCCGAGTGGACTTCCCGATAATCTAAAAATCACAACATTACACATCATTAAAAATTTCTTGCGTTCACCCTACGTATTTTTTGTATTTTATTGATTTCTAATAAATTAAAAATAATAAAAACGCAATTTCGTACTATAAGGATATTAACCATTAATCATTAACCATTAACCATTAATCACTAACCATTAAAATTAATTTCACAAATATTACACATTAATCTTTTTTCGTTGAAAGAGAATCTTTACTTTCGTAGCTACGAAAAAAAGAAAGAATTGATTTGACGACTAAGGACATCATAAACCAAGTAATCGAGCTATCGAATCCAAAATACGCCGGGACTTTAAATGGAACCGATAAAGTCTATGCAGTTGGGTTGATGAAGTTGCGTGCCATTGCGCGTGCAGCCAAGCGCGACCACGAACGCGCGCTTGAGCTGTGGCATAGCGGTGTGCATGAAGGGAAGCTATTGGCAACGCTCACCGAAGAATCAAAAAAGGTGACTTCGGCACAATTGGATAAGCAAGTCAGAGAAATTCACACTTTTGATTTGGCGGATTATTTTGCGAAAAATGTAGTAGCAAAAACGCCATTTTTACTCGAAAAAGCCAATGAATGGACAGCGCAAGGACAACCCGAATTTGTGCGACGTGTAGGCTACGCCTGTGTATGTGCCTTAGCCAAAGGCAGCAAAACGCTCGACAATAATTATTTTGTTAAGCACTTGACTATCATAGAGTTAGAAATCAAAAAAGCCTCAAATTGGGTCAAAGAAGGACAAAATTACGCGCTGATTGCCATCGGTTGTCGCAATCAGGCACTCAATACAAAAGCCCTGAAAGTAGCAGATACCATCGGCGAAATTACCGTCAGTTATGGCGACACTTCTTGCAAAACTACCGACGCTTTCAAAATATTGAGCAGTAAAAAAATACAACAAAAACTTTAGGGATTTTTGATTTAGGGATTTTTGATTTTTGATTGGATTTTGCTTCGCAAAATTATTTTCCTGTACCTGAAATAAAAAAAGCGAAAATTTTCAGAAAGAAAATTT
>CALHBW010000345.1 GCA_937930625.1 uncultured Saprospiraceae bacterium
GTGGTGGAGGTGAGTAAGCCGTCGGGACCTACTTTGAGGAGGTGAATGTCGTAATTATAATCGCCTGTAAATGCATATCTTCGACTATATATCAAGCATCCGCCGTCTTGTGTAGCCAATACACCTTCCATAATATAGAAGGCATCACCACCATAGTATCTTGTCCAGTTGGGATTGAGGTCTTCGTCATATTGAGAGAGAGCAAGCCAACCGGGAAGTTCTGAAATAAATGATAATCCGTTACGCTGCCAACCGCCACAATAAATTTTATCGGGATAGATAAAATCAAGGCTCTGTTTTAGGGCTGTAGTTTCAGTCGTATCGGGTTTACCGAATCTATGTTCTGCAATTACCTCATTTGTATGGCGGATTTTTTTGATACCAATGTCTTCTTCGTCATTATTACCCCAAAAGCGATGTAAACCCGATATAAAATAAGTGGAATCATCTAATCTCTTCATAACACTTTCTTGTACTAATGTCGCACTAAATCCAAACGGATTGGCTATAATTGAATCAACCTCTAAGTCATTGTCAAGTAGGATATAAGGTCCGCTTTGTCCTTTTATAATAAAACCCGAACCATCAGTTTTTTCTAATACTGCTCCCGGTACATAACTAGAATCAAAGGGATATGTAGCATGGTGAAGTAATTGTCCAGCATCATTGATGGTAGATACATAACCGTCCCAACCATATACATTTATCGTAAATCCCGTAAAAATATATCTGTTTTGTGATATTTTGTCCACTTTTCCCGACAATGTAGTAAAAGGTGTACTATCCCATAAAACTTTATTTTCTATCAGTGACATATCACTATGGAGTATACAATACCAAGGGTAATGAGGGGGATAGTAGAGAGTAGTATCTATAATTGCAGCAGATCCCAATATCAGTATAGTGTCCCCTTTTTCTTCGATATGGGTGGGAACATATTCAAGTGAATCTGAGTGAAGAATTTCTATATTTTGTATCAATTCTCCCTCAGAAGAAAGTTCAATAATTCGTGGAGTGCTGTGCCCAATGATATCAGAGTGAATTACAAAAAGATAATTGCCGTCTGCTTTTTCAACGGCTGCCGCAGGAACCTCTGGTATGGAACTACTCGCGATAAATTCAAAAGTGGACTGTGCATGAATATTCATACTACAAACCATGATAGACAAAATGTATAAGTATTTCATTACAAGGAAAATTCAAGCAGCGGATTATCAAAAACCCGCTGCTTGTGTCAGTTATTGTGGAAGTGTATTTACCGGAGGGGGATTGACGGGGCTTTCAATTATTTCTCCGTAAGAAAAGTTGTGAAAATGAAAAAGTGCACCAGATACTCCATTAACAGTACCTATTTGTGCCCATACATCAACCGAGAGAAAGTCTTTACCTGCCGGACGATTGTCATTCATCACTTGAATCAAACCATCGTAATAATAGTTCATATCGTCCGGTTTCAGGCATTTTTTATCCTCGTAATTAGAATAAGGGGTATTGTTGGGGTCAATCGGAAGGTTTTGATAAATCAACCAATCTTTGCAGTTATCGAAAGGAACATCGTCATCAGGATTGAAATTACCCAAACCTATGGGTGGCGTCATAGTCTCCACGCTAGTCACATAATACGCTACTGCACATACAATTGGCGGTCCCGGCATACATTCTGTTACTTGAATCGGTGCTGTCGGGTTACTAATTGCAATAAACCTGTTATTTGCTTCTCTTTCAAGCTCTGTATTTGCACCTCGTCCAAGCTCAGCGACTACTCCATCGTCTGGTCCGCAAGTGCCATCATTTTGCACACTATTTAGTGCGCCCCAATACCAGTGCAAATCAAATTCGGCAATAGTCTCTTCCAGAGAACCTGTACCAACTTGGGTAGTTATGATAAGGCTGTTCGGGTCGTCAGCGTATTCAGCTACGTCTACTAATACAGGTAAGCGATTATCAGCAGGAAGGCGGTAGAAATGTTCTGAAAACTTCGCTACTGCTTCATCATAGAAGTCGTGTACTTCTGAGCCGGACATCATATTTCCGGAGTGAGCAATCGCTATCGTATCAGACTGTGTATGCAATTGCTCAAACTTATGCGCTACATTCGTATATGTGCGATTCAGTTTAGCTTCTACCGACCAAACAACATTCTCAACAAGCATCGGCTCCAGCAAATCCGGTCGCGAATTGTCAAGATAGGCTTCAAAGTCGTCAATTGCCTGCTCTACATCGGGTGCCGGAGCGGCATTTTCAAGTGTAAAGGGGTAAGTCAGTGTTTCGGGTTCGGTGGGTGGGTCAGGCTCACATGCCATGATACCTTGTCCCGGCAGCTCCTTTTTCAAAATTATGGCGAGGTTCGGTGGGTGGGTCAGGCTCACATGCCATGATACCTAGTGACCAGCAAATAATGGTCAGAAAAAATAGGTTTTTCAAGTTCATTGTAATAAATTTACGTTGTTAACAAAATTTGCAGTCCCATTAATTTCGGTCTGCAATGATTTTTTGCCGTGTTGCTTCGCCAAAAGCACACGGCATTTCTTTTTTCATGCGATTTCCTGCTCATACGCATAGGCGTACGGGCGTACTTTCGCTGCTACCATAGGCATAGCGTTTAGTTGTAATATTTTTAAATTTTACTTCTTTACCCACTTTCCTTG
>CALHBW010000346.1 GCA_937930625.1 uncultured Saprospiraceae bacterium
CAACTCGAACCATGACTAAAATAAAATTTGGAACAGACGGTTGGCGCGCTATTATCGCCGACACTTATACCATAGAAAACGTCAAGCGCGTCGCGCAAGCCACCGCATCGTGGATGATAGAAAAAGGCTGGGACAAAGCCGTGATTGGTCACGACTGCCGCTTTGGAGGCGAGATGTTTGCCAAAGTCACCGCGCAGGTTTTAGGGGCGAACGACATCAAAGTTCACCTTGCCAAAGGCTTCGTTTCCACGCCGATGGTATCGCTTGGTGTTGTCAAAACCAACTCACAAGTTGGTATCGTCATCACTGCCAGCCACAATCCGCCTTCCTACAACGGCTTCAAGCTCAAATCTGCCTATGGCGGTCCCACCATACCATCAGGAATTGCCGAAGTAGAAGCGTTAATCCCTGACAATCATGTAGATATAGCACTGTCGTCATTGGATTCATTGCACGATGGCGGCATGTTGAACTATATTGATTTAGAAGATATTTACATTCGTCATGTCAAAGAAAATTTTGATATGAATGCTATCCGAAACTCCGGTATCAAACTCGCTTATGATGCCATGTACGGAGCCGGTCAGCGTGCCGTTCAGCGTCTTCTTCCGAATTGTGTCCAACTTCATTGTGATGATGACCCTTCATTCAAAGGGCAAGCTCCCGAACCCATTCACCGGAATCTCGGCGAACTCTCTGCAACGATAAAAAATGACCCAACTATCGCCTGCGGACTTGCCAATGACGGGGATGCAGACCGCATAGGCATGTACGATGCGGATGGTAATTTTGTCGATTCACACCACATTCTTCTTCTTTTGTTATTGTATTTGAAAAAATATAAAAACATGGACGGAAAGGTCATTATCACTTTTTCCGTAACAGATAAAATGAAGAAAATGTGCGACCTATTGGGCGTCGAATATCAAGTTACGAAGATTGGATTCAAATATATCGCCGAAATTATGACCAAAGAAAACGTTCTTGTTGGTGGTGAAGAATCTGGCGGTATAGCGGCGGCAGGTCACATCCCGGAGCGCGACGGCATTTGGATGGGCTTACTGCTCCTCGAATTTATGGCAAAAACCGGAAAATCACTCAAAGAACTCATCGAAGAAGTTTACGGGATGGTCGGTTCGTTTGCCTTTGACCGTGACGACCTACATCTTAACGAAGCTAAAAAACTCGCCATTATCGAACAATGCAAAAATCACGCATTCGACGCATTTGGCAAAAATAAAATTGAGCGTGTAGAAACGATTGACGGCTTCAAATTCTATTTCAATGAAGACGAATGGACAATGATACGTCCGTCAGGAACAGAACCCGTCTTGCGTGTATATGCACAAGCTCCTACGCATGAGCGTGTCAGAGCCATTTTAGATGCTGTGCATGGAGAACTCAAGTAGCCGTAGCGCGGTACTTCCAGTCCGCGCCGCGTTTGTTTGGCATTCAAATAAATAAAAAATACGTTTGTAATTATTTGATTTTTAATAATAAAAAAATATCAAAAACTGTCTTTCATCACAAAAGCACAGGGTTTAAACCCTGTGCTTTTGTGATGAAAGATAGTCTTTGTCGTCTGACATTTTCAAAATGTCCGACGACTCGCGTTAGTTCTTTAATCTCAAAAAACAAAAATCAACGCAAAACCTATAAGGTTTCTAAAAACCTTATAGGTTTGAAAGTCTGGCATTTGTACTTGATACTTGCATTTGCGCTGACATTTTTTGGTTGTCGAAAAACCCGCACCACCATTCCACTCGAAGCCCTCAACACACCTACCACAGCCCCTCTATACGACATTACCTTTACACATCCTGACACCGGTTATGCAATAGGCGGCGCACATTGGCAGCATAGCGAATGGCTCACGACCATTGATGGCGGCGGCACATGGCGTACCGATACATTCGCCAATAACGGCTTGCTCGATATTGATTTTGTGGATGCAGAAACGGTGGTTGCAGTCGGATTTGACGGGCAGGCATTTTACAAACCTGATGCGGCGACTTGGTGGTTGCCCTATTATCCGCCGGAAGGTGAGAACATGAATGCGGTAGATTTTTGGGATGAAAATACAGGCGTAGTCGTTGGTGGGAAAAATTTTGCTTTTGGCTTGATTTATCGCCTCAATAATATCAATGGAACTGCCGATACGGTGCATTATCCCTTGCCACACGAGTTGCGCGATGTACAATTTACCGATAAAAATACCGTTCATACTGTCGGTTATGGTTATGTAGGCAAATCTACTGATCGTGGGCTGACTTGGCAAGCGAGCGATATACAGGGCGATTTTTTCTATGCGCTATATTTTGTCAATCAAGAAGTTGGCTATGCTGTGGGTAGAAGCGGGACGATTATCAAAACATCCGATGGGGGAGGAGAGTGGCAAAAAATTCGTAATGGAAATAATGTTTTTGTGAGCAATGAAAAATTTCGGGATGTATGGTTTAAGAGTGAGGATGAGGGCTATATCGTGGGCGATGACGGCTTATTTTGGTGGACAGATGACGGTGGCGATTCATGGAAAATTGTAGAAGATACGCCGGATGTGACTTTTCATCGAATTTTCTATCAAAATGGAACGGGTTTTATCGCAGGAGAAGAAGGAAAAATTTATCGTTTTAAAGACTAACTGACTACAGACAGGAATGTCTGTGTTACGATTATAATATGAATTATTCACTCAAATTAATCAGCCTCATTATCGTATTTTTTTGTTGTGTAAATGTTTATGCACAAACAGGTTATGGTTTTCGTTTTGGCGGAAATCTGTCAGATTATACCGTAAATATACCGGATTCGATTCAAACAAGTCCGGCGAAAAAGTTGGGTTGGCAAACAGGTGTATTTTATAATATCAGCAGTGGCGGTTTGTTTTCGGTGCAGCCGGAAGTGAACTTTTCACAACGCGGTATTCGTTTTGATGGTGCGGAAGATATTTCAGTGACGCGGAATTTCAATTATTTGGAATTTAATGTGGTAGGAAAAACGACTTTTGGTGGCGAAAATGCGAAAGTATATCTTAATCTCGGTCCGGGTATCGCCTACCTCATGTCGGCACAAGACAGAAGTGATATTTCAGAGACGACGAAGGTAGATTTTGAAGCAGAAAATATTCGACGCTGGGATACAAGTATTCACTTAGGTTTGGGAACAGCTTTCCGATTGGGCTTTGAAAATGCTTTATTTATAGAAGGACGCTACACCTTGAGTATAAGCGATTTAAATGATATTGATACCAACTCGCAGCCGGATGGTTATAAGCCCGTCAATCACCGTGTACTTGGTTTGACCATTGGATATATTTACTATATTGATGGCTTTGAAATGCAGTAGGCAAGCGTGAATTTGGTTCTTGGCAATTTTTGTAATATTCAAAGTCATTTATTTCACGCAGAGAACGCAGAGTTCGCAGAGAGTTGATTATCAGTCTTCTGCGTGATTTAGGGTTTTGATTAGTTTTGCAAAAATTGTTTTTAACAAACCAGAAAATAACTAAAGATGAAATTCAATTACAAAGACCATATTATCTTAGAAGATGAGCGAACAAAGTTAGAGCCTTTGGAATGGCAACACATGGACGAACTGCTGCCTATTGCTATCCAATATCCTGATTTGCTGCGTTATTCTCCTTCCCAATTTGGTACAGAAACAGCCCTTCGCAAGTACATTGAAGCAGCCCTCAAACAGAGGAATAAAAACACCAGATACCCTTTTGTAATATACGATAAGTCGATAGGCAAATATGCAGGCAGTAGCAGCTACGGCAATATTTCCAATGCCAACCAACGTATAGAAATCGGCTGGACGTGGCTCGACAAAAACCGCCAAAGGACAGGACTAAATCGCCACAATAAATTTTTGATGCTTGGCTATGCTTTTGAAGACCTTCAATTTGAACGAGTAGAGCTTAAAACCGACAGCCGCAATGAACAATCCCGAAAAGCCATCGAAGCTATCGGTGCAACATACGAAGGCACCTTACGCAGCCACACGCTCATGTCCGACGGGTACAGACGCGATACGGTGTATTATGGTATTTTGAAAGCGGAATGGCAGGAAATAAAAACAACGATTTTCGGAAATATATCTTCCCCGAAAACTCCAAAAATAGACCAACGGAAACAACTCATTCACCGTCCATTTACCTATAAAATCACCAAAAATAACAAGCTACTCGTTTATCGAGACAACAGACAGGTTAAAATCATTAGTGGGAAAGCTGCCACGGATTTTTTACGTTTAGCCGAACAAGCAGACGAACAAACCATTCAGCTAAAACTCGCTAAATTGACCGGACATTATAAGCACTAATGTCGTTAACCGTTATTTGTGTACTCGTTATTCGTTTTATATTTTTTGAGTATATCATCAAGAATAACTATCCGTTATTTCAAGCGCAAAGCACTAATAACGAATCACTAACTTAAACTTAATCTTAAACTTAAACTTATTTAAGTCCCTTTATCGCTTCTGCAAACATTTCATCCTCATGATTCCAAGCCTTATAAAACCCTTCATCCTTAAACAAACCTCTTGCAAAGTGTGCTTTAATTCGATTGGCGATGGCAGTTTTGGCTTTTCTGAAAGCGCGTTTATCTTTTTTTACGCCTTTTTTCAAGGCATAATCGGAGAATTGTTCTAGTAATTTGTCGTTGACGGTATATTTTCTTACAAAATCATCGGCAGATGAATACTCACCAATTTTGTCCCGATTTTTATTCAAATAACTATACGAAAACTCCATAATATACTGCGAAGTTTTGAGGAAGTAAGAATTATTCAACACAGGGTCAAGTGCTACAAAAATATCCGGCGTAATACCGCCGCCGCCATATACTACGCGACCATCTTCTGTGTAGTAACGCGTTGAATCTGAAACGATTATGCTGTCTTGGTTTTCCATTTCACCTTTGTCAAAACGCTCGGCAATATCTTTATCGTAGTCACCTTTTTTGCCCTTGTACGGCTTCTGTATAGAACGCCCTGATGGTGTGTAATAGCGAGCTACAGTAAGGCGGAGTGCAGAGCCGTCATTAAGATTGTATTGCTCTTGTACAAGCCCCTTCCCGAAAGAACGTCGCCCGATAATCTTGCCCCTGTCCGAATCTTGCACCGCACCCGCAAGAATCTCGCTTGCCGACGCCGAGCCTTCGTCAATCAGCACCACCACATTATCAATATCATAAAAATTGCGTCCTGTCGATTTGTATTCATTGCGGCGTTGAGTGCGCCCTTCTGTATATACGAGCAGACGCTTATCATCGAAAAGCTGCCCCACAATCTTGGTGGCTGCCTGAAGATAGCCACCCGGATTTTGTCGCACATCAATGATGAGGTCTTTCATCCCCGACTCGTCAAGTTTTTCGACAGCTTTCATAAATTCCTCGTAAGTCGTGCTGCTAAAACGATTGATTTTTATAAAACCAATCCTATCATCAACCATATAACTCACATCAAGACTGTAATCCGGTATCTGGTCGCGTGTGATGTCAAAATGAATGACTTCGGGGTTATCGCCGCGTTGGATGCCGATTTTTACGTCTGTTCCTTTCTTGCCGCGCAGCCGTTTCATGATTTTGCTATCGGTAATACCAATACCTGCTACGGTGGTGTCATTGATTTCCACAATTTTGTCGCCTGCGCGGATACCGAGTGTTTCCGAAGGACCGCCCGCAAGCGGTGAGATGACCTGAATCGTATCGTCTATAATGGTAAATTGAATCCCAATTCCATCAAAACTCCCTTCTAATGAGGCGTTTACATTTTCGAGTTCATCTTCGGGAATATAGCTTGAATGAGGGTCAAGCTCTTCCAAAATACTATTGATAGCAGCCTCCACAAGTTCGTCGCGCTCTACATCTTCTACATACTTTGCTTCTACGAATCGCAAAATTTCCTCAATTTTGCCGACCTCTTGCTTACCGCTAATAGACGGAAGTACAGAAACCTGCTGTGGAGAAGCCATGCTGTCTTGTAATCGGAAACCTATAAAAATACCAAATGCAGCTACGAATGCGAGCAGCAAAGGCAGCCATACATTTAATTTTTTCTCGGATGTGGGAGGATTGGTCATTAACTATGATTAAGAGGTGCTTCGACAATTTTTGCAAACAAAGAAAATTAGCTTTTAATTTAAAATAATAATAAAGTTTAAATATTTGGATGTCAATGCAAAACCTATAAGGTTTCCAAAAACCTTATAGGTTTGGGCGCAAGGCAGAAATCCTTTTTGCAAAAATTGTCAAAGAACCAGTTAAGATTAAGTTTAATTCATAAACTCATTGTCGTATTTTTTGAGAAATTTGTATCGTAATTTTAGCAAAAAACGAAACTTTGTTGGAATTTGGTGTTTGGAATTTGGAATTTTACTGTTGTTTCGTTTTGCAAAAATAAGAATTAAAATGTTACTGATAGCTGATAGTGGCTCTACAAAAACAAGTTGGCGATTATTGGATGGACAAAACCCGTATAGGGATTTCTCCACAATAGGTCTTAATCCGCATTATGTATCAACGAATGAAATACATAAAAGTTTGAATGACACCTTATTGCCGCAATTAGGATTTGCACCGCAACTTGTCCGACAAACATACTTTTACGGGGCAGGCTGCTCCTCTGAACGAGAAAATAAAAGAGTGCGTGATGCACTAAATAATTTATTTCCCAATTCAGATAACGAAGTGGATCACGATCTGCTTGCAGCAGCACGTGCGAGTAGTCTTGACCAACCGGGCATCGTTTGCATACTCGGAACAGGCTCAAATACTTGTGCCTATGATGGTGAAAAAATCGTGGACAATCTACCGTCTTTGGGGTTCATTATTGGTGACGAGGGAAGCGGCGCGCACATTGGCAGGTTGCTGACCAAAGCCTATTTTTACAGGGAAATGCCGGAAGAGCTTGCCGCGAAATTCCATGAGCAATACCCGATTACAAAGGATGAATACGTCGGCAATGTCTATCAAAGTGAGATACCGAGTCGCTATGTTGCTCAATTTTCGCGTTTTTGTGTTGAGCATCGTGAGCATCCGTTTATTATGAATCTACTGCGACAAAATTTTCGCGAATTTCTTATACGCCATGTGATGAAATATGAGCAATGTCGGCAATACCCCGTTCATTACATCGGTTCGGTAGCCTATTATTATCAGGATATTTTAAAAGGAGAAATGGAAGCCCTTCAACTCACACCG
>CALHBW010000347.1 GCA_937930625.1 uncultured Saprospiraceae bacterium
TTCCCGGCTATCAGTCTAAGTTTGCTTGCCGGATTATTACTCGTCTGACGAAGGTTTTGTGAAATGTAGTGATTTGTCTCATAAAATATTCGCACTGAATAAAGTGATTCGTCTGACGAGTATTCGCTTTAGGCAAAGTTAGACGGGTAGCCATCTTCCCTTATACCATTTTGGATTTCTGGTATTTTGTCCGCAACCTGACTCAATCAATGCCACGCTGCCCTAAACATTTAATGGTTTTTTGAGTTTCATTTCTTCTTATAAAAAGCAAAAAAAACCATACATTATTTACAAATTTATAATACATAAAAATCAGCATGATTTCAAGTTATTTTTTTTCCAAAAATCCCCACAGAGTAAAGGTCTTTTCCCTTGCAGCGATGTTTCTGATGATACTCATATTGAGTAGTTGCGGGGACGATGATGAGCAACCGATGATTGATTTTCCCGATGAGGTAACGCTCACCTTTGAAAACCTAAGACCCGAAGGCATTGAGTATAATAGAAACAATACAACATTTTTGCTCGGCTCACTTACAATGGGCGATGTGATTGAGGTTGATTTTGACGGAAACTTTACCAACTTTACCAATGATGAAACATTACTCGCTTCGGCAGGTATTCACATTGATTATGACGCAGATAGATTGTTGGTTACTTCTCTTGACCCCGGAGCTTTTGGTGGCTCCAAAAATATAGGTGGCATCAATGCTTATCAATTATCAAGCAAAGAAAAAATAGCGGAAGTATCTTTCTTGGATTTGCTGCCCGATGCAGATTTTATCACGCCAAATGATATGGCAGTAGATGATGAAGGCAATGTATATGTAACCGATTTTTTGGGCAATGTCATTTATAAAATTGACCCAAATTATGAAGCCAGTATATTTTCGGACAGCGCAGCATTAATCGGACCCAATGGGATTGATTATCACCCCGATGGCTATCTTTTGGTGTCCAATCTACTCGCAAGTCAATTGCTCAGAATACCTACGGCAGACCCTAGCGATATCAGTGTCGTAACGATTGATGATGAGCGTTTTAGTGGTATGGATGGCATTGTATACAAAGCCGACGGCAGTTTGGTAGGTATCACAGGTTTCGAGACATTGGTAGAACTCAACAGTAGCGACGACTGGGCATCTGCCACTCTGGATAATAGTCAGGCACTCGCATCGCCGGGAACTACCGTAGCCGTGACGCCCGAAGGCAATAATTTTGCCCTCCTGACCGATGTAGCCAATCAAATGGTCTTTACAGATTGGGTCATTGAGCAGATTGTTTTTTAATGGTTAATGGTAAACGGTTAATGGTTAATAAAGATTTTTTCGCGTAGCGAAAACAAAAAATTAACCATTAATCGTTAACCATTTATCATTAAAAAAATTACCGCAATACCGCCATAGCAATCCGCAATTTCCCATAATCAATCCCGCCATTTAAGTATTCAAAAATAGGCTTCAAACCCTCTGCATTGGGCAGGTCATTCATAGCAGCTTTTACCTGTTCGATTTCCTGTTCGGAAAGAATATTTTCAATACTCACTTCGTAGCCTTCAATCATCGCACGAGAGAGATGTCCGTAAATCGTTGTCTGCTTTATACCACGCATCATAGCGATTTCGTCAGGCGTTTTTCCGCCGTCAAATTGCTGCCAAGTCAGGATATGCGCGGGTGTTTTGCCGGATTTGGCAGAAGCACTTTGGCTGCGTTTTACCATTGGTGAGGCTTCGGGTAGCTCATAGTCATTTTCGGGATGTCGCCCCGTATATTCGTCGATGGCACGGATGAATGGCTCGCCGTATTTTCGCGCTTTATGCTCCCCTACCCCATTGACTTGCAAGAACTCACGTATATTGGCAGGAGTATGTGCCGACATATCTTCAAGGCTCGCATTACTGAAAATGACGTAGGAAGGTTTACCGACTTCTTCCGCTAATTTATTTCTCAAATTGCGAAGATGGTCGTATAAACCATCATCATATTCGAGCGCGACTTTTACCTTTTCTATTTTGACTTTTTTCTGTTCTTCTTGACGCTCTTTAACGGTATCATAGTCAACGAGGTTTACTTTTTTTCCTTTAAATAAAATATCATTGGAAAGCGGCGTGAGTTTTAAGCGATATTTATCTTTATAATCCAATTCCATGATACCTTGCTGCACAAATTGTTGGATATACAGCAGCCATGCAAATTGAGTTTGATTGCGCCCCGCGCCGAAAGTTTTAACTTGGTCAAAACCCATCTCACGTACCGCAGGCGAATAGGAACCCTTCAACACATCGACCAATAAAGACATATTGACCTGTTCTTTGGTACGATGTAGGGCAGAAAGTGCCATTTGAGCGAGTACCGTACCATCGAAATATTTGGGCGGATTTTTACACACATCACAATTGCCACAAGCACCATCCGCCGGAGTTTCGGAAAAGTAGGACAGCAAAATTTTTCGCCTGCACACCTGCGCCTCTGCGTACTCGCGCATACGTTCCAATTTAGCCAATTGAATATTTCTATATTGTTCATTATCAACCTCTCCTATGAATTTTAATTGCAATTGTACATCAGCGTAGCTGTAAAAAAGAACGGTTTCGGCAGGTTGTCCGTCGCGTCCGGCACGTCCGATTTCCTGATAGTATCCCTCCAAATTTTTGGGCATATTTTGGTGAATGACAAAACGTACATTCGACTTGTCAATACCCATTCCGAAAGCTATCGTAGCGCAAATAATTTTTGTTTTTCCCTCAATAAATTCATCTTGAATACTATCGCGCATATCCGCACTCAATCGGGCGTGATAATAATTGGCAGAAAATCCGGCGGCTTGCAATTTGGCAGCAAGTGCCTCCGTACCGTTGCGACTGCTACAATAAATGATGCCACTTTTGCCCTGATGACGGCTGACAATTTGGCGGATTTGTTCCCATTTTTTTCGTCCGGGCAATACAGCGAGCGAAAGATTCGGGCGGTCAAATGACGAAATAAAATACAGCGGATTATCCATGCCGAGCAGTTCGCCAATATCAGAGCGTACCGCCTTATCTGCCGTAGCCGTGAGCGCGACCACAGGCACATCCGGCATATGGCGTTTGATGATATAGAGTTTGCTATATTCAGGTCGAAAATGATGCCCCCAACTACTGCAACAATGCGCCTCATCAATCGCTACCAATTTGATATTCAGTGTTTTAATGTAAGACAAAAAACTGCCGGAAAACAATCTTTCGGGCGATACGTAGAGGAGTTTGATAGTTCCATTTTGAAGGTCGGTATTGATTTCGGCTTCTTCGGTAGGCGTGAGTGTAGAGTTGAGAAATGCAGCTGAAATACCATTGGCACG
>CALHBW010000348.1 GCA_937930625.1 uncultured Saprospiraceae bacterium
TGGAGAAAAACGCGACCTCAATATGAAAGTCCACGAAATGTACTCCTTCTCCGCCCATGCAGACCGCAGCGAAATGTATGATTTTGTCAAACATCAAAAATCACTTAAAAAACTGTTTCTCGTTCATGGCGAATACGATACGCAAAAGAAATTTAAAAAATATTTAGATGAAAAAGGGATTAAGGATATTGAAATTCCTGATTTGAAAGATGAATTTGAACTCTCGTAGTTCGTAAATTCCAAATTCCAAATCGCACTTTTTCATTTTTTTTAAAATTATGAAACAACAAAATAGTTCTAACGAAATAGGTGGTTACGATATTTATGGCAATTCTAAAACCATCAGCACCATGCAAGTTGAATTGAAGGCAGAGGTAGAAGCCGGAAAAAGAGGTGAAGGTATGACACAAGATGAACTCAAAAAAAATTCAGAAGAATGGTTGACTCGTAAGCGTTGACTTCAAAGAGTCGATAGGCTCATGTAAGAAATCAGATAAAATATAGGAGGAATACCTATCGAAACTCAAGATAAAATATTGGTAATCAATCCTATAAGGTTTTCAAAAACCTTATAGGATTCGAGTCTCCTTTACATTCTACCTAATTTCCGACATGAGTCGGT
Organism: uncultured Saprospiraceae bacterium; assembly: GCA_937930625.1. Taxonomy (GTDB): domain Bacteria; phylum Bacteroidota; class Bacteroidia; order Chitinophagales; family Saprospiraceae; genus JAHDEO01. Next base: position 623 of record CALHBW010000348.1, read on the forward strand.
CGGTATTTTCATCCATAAAAAAATACAATTTCACAACCATACAATTATACAATGGAACGACAGTTAATCTCCTCCGGCACAAAATGGGAAGACATCGTAGGTTACTCCCGCGCAGTACGTATAGGTAATGTCATCGAAGTAGCCGGCACCACCGCTATGGATGGCGACCAACTCATCGGCAAAGATGATATGTACGCCCAATCCAAATTTATTTTTGAGAAAATCGAAAAAGCCCTCCAACAAGCAGGCGCGAGCATGACGGACGTGGTACGCACACGCATGTATGTGACGGACATCAGCCGTTGGGAAGAAGTCGGACGGGCGCATGGTGAGTTTTTTCGTAGTATCAAACCTGCCTCTACTATGGTTGAAATTAGTGGTTTGGTGAATCCTGATATGTTGGTGGAGATTGAAGTAACTGCGATTGTTTCACAATAAAATCCAAATTCCAAAATCCAAATCCCAATTCAAACGTATGCTTGCAGTATATTTTGTTGGATTTTGGAATTTGGGATTTGGAATTTTCAAAATATGACTGTATTCATCACTCGTGATTTAACCCCGGACAGCGACTTTCTTTACCTGCTTTCCGAAGAAGGTTGGCAAGTGAATGGTTTTTCTTTGTTAGAATTTGAAGGTGTACCATTCAGTTATCCGCATGTAGATTGGATTTTTTTTTATAGTAAAAACGGTATTAAATTCTTTTTTGAATATTTAAAATCGGATGAAAGGAGATGGCGGACGTTTTCGAAACGTCAGGCATCTAAAACGCCCAAATTAGCCGTGATGAGTAAGGCAAGTGCTGAGTATTTGTTGGAATATAATGTAGAGGCGGATTTCATTGGTACGGGAGATGCAAGCACTACCGCACCTGCTTTCCTGCGAATGGCAAAAGGACAACGTGTGTTATTTCCCCATGCAAAAAACTCGCGTCATTCGATTAGGCAACTTATTGAAAATGAAATAAATGCGATTGATATAGTGGTGTATGAAAATCGAAAAACAAGCAACTTTCCGCCAAGCGATGCGGCTGTTTTGGTCTTTACTTCGCCTATGAATGTGGAAGCCTATTTTGAAAAATATTCATTAAAACAAAAACAAAAATTGGTAGCTATCGGACATACGACAGCTACCAAATTAACGGTGTTGGGACTCCACAAATTTAAAATTGCCACTGAACCAAATGAAACAGCACTTGCTCATGCGGTGATTGGTTTGGACTAATCGCTTACGACCAATTTCCCACCTTTTCTTTGCCCGTTCTCAAAATTTATTTCATAAAAATAAACACCCGCAGAAAGGTTACTACGTTCTATAATAAATTGATTATCTGCATTTTGATAGTTGCGTTGTAGGCGTCCGTCCGCAGAATAGACTCGTACCGATTTCACTTGCAAATCACTTTCGATACGCAAGATGCTTGAGGTTGTCATTGGATTGGGATGTAAAGTGATAGAAGCTGCAATTTCATTGACCTCATCCGTAGAAGTAACCACATCGTACACATTAGCGACGATATCGGATGATATTTGCAGCGGTCCTATGTCGGGGCATGGATGCGGCACATCAGCCACCCAAATCACGGCATAAGAAATCAGGTCAGATTCTCCCGGCTCTAATTTGCCCGGTCCGGTGGACATGACGAAACGACGGTCATCGGGGTCATTCGGGACGCTACATTCTGACCATGCGCCGGGTGAAGTGTCTGATGGATTAGAAGGATACATAAAAGGTGTAGAAAACGTTCCCTGTTGATGTCCGTCACCGCCATATTGTATCGGTGAACCGTCGGGCCAAATTCCTCGCATAAAATCATAAAAGTCATCTGCTCCATCTGGGTTATTATCGGGGTCTCCATTACTAAAAAAATTATTATAACTTACAAAACCGCTCATTCCTTGTGGATTCCCTGCCTCATTATCCACCCCATCAAGAATACGAAAACCAATAATAGGGACTTCATCCCCATAACCATTGACGCCTTCACAATCGGGGTCGGTAGCTTCGCCATTGTAGCCATAAGCCATATTTCTGAGGGTATCGCAACCCACATAATCGTTATTCCAGCAGCCCAAATCTACATCAACCCACAAGCCAACTCGTAAATCATGTAAAGTTAAAGTGGTTTTATTGGTGATGGTGTAGTCGTAAAAAGTTGTGTTGCGTAAATTACCGCTATAAATGGAATTGAATGCATAAGCCATCGCCGCAATCTCGATACCGAGTTGGTCGCCACCCGTTTCACTGTGTATGTTGCCTCTGTCATTGAACATCCACCAGATGGCTTGGTCGCCTTTAATTTTGGGATAATCACCTGCGATGGCTTGATAGATACCGTCACCATCTACATCAACAAAAGGCGCAAGAGGGCGGTCGGGCAAATCAGATCCGGGCATGGCATTAAATTCGGGATTATTGCGTCCGGGCCAAGTCAAGATATGGCTGGGAATAGGATTGTCTATCTGCCCATTATCTTGAAAATCAGTAATGTGCGCCTCGATTTCTGATAAGTTGACTCGCCAATGCCTGTCCCATATCATGCATGTAGAGGCATCTGTTGTTCCCGTTTGTTGGTCAATAGGTCCGGGCCAAAAATCGTTGCCGGTTTGTCGGTAGGTTTGGGCGGCAAGTTTGAGATTTCCGGCAGCATCAAAGCCGCCTATCCAAAGTCCCGCAGCAAAAACAGAAGAAACTTCCTTTTCTCCGGGCGCGACATTCGGCACGATATATCTACCATTGGTCAAATCCCACCACATATCGCCGCCGCCAAGTATGCGTGCACGTACATTATTGATGTTCAAGTCAATTTGAGAAGTAGATGCAGGGCAATCAGTGTTGGCAGGCTGGGCATTGAGGGTAAAAACTGTTATTAGGAATAAGATAAAGATGTTGAAGTGTTTCATAATGAAATGATTTTACGATGAATAAAATTTTAAATTAATCGAAAACCATCAACAAAAAAAGGAAGAAAAAAGGCGAGTTGTCGGAAAGAAATGAGTAGATGAATAAATGATGAAATGAGTAAATGTTCTCATTTCGATGATAATTCAAACATTGTCGCATTAACGCATTTCAACATTATCACATTAGACAAAAAAAAGAACCTCTGCCTGTGCAGAGGTTCGAACAAAAAACAAAAAACAAACTATAAACCCACTATGAAAACCCAAATTTGTGGTAATCAATTTTCATATTAACTCTTGTTCTTATACCCTTCGTATTGATTACAGATGCAATATGCAGGGAATCCAAAATGGTGTACGGTAATTTTTTGGGCTATTGTGACATGAAAGTTTAGACAAGAACTCAAAGACATTTCATATTAAAAAAGACATTAACACGAGAAAAAGGTGATAAGAAGCATTAAAACAGGCTTTAGTTCTTTGTTTTTTGAGTTAAGACAAACCTTTATATAAACGATACAATTGCGTTAAAAAATACATGCGTTCGTGACGATATACAAAAAAAGCCTCGTCGCTATGACGAGGCTTTTTTCGTATTTTTTGATGCTTTTTAGCTTTTATTGCATCAATATTTTGCCTGAAAATAGTTTTCCTGCTTCATTTTCAAGATGATAAACATACATTCCGGCAGACAAATTACCTCTTTCAATTGTAATTTGATTGTCGCGAATGTCACGAATCGCACGAATTTGATTGCCCAGCACATCATATAGTATAAAGTCAACCGTACCCACATCCTCCGACAATTGGATGGTCGTGCTTTCTGTCATCGGATTTGGGAAGGCATTCAGGATGTCGATTTCAGCTTCGGGATTTTCTACATCCGTCACCACGCCATCAATATCTGTGAGGAACATCAGAATCATCACCATCATTTCATCCTCTGAGGTATCGCCCCAGCAAACGACTTCGTCTGTATCATTCACCCATGCTGCTTCGTGCATCACGCCATTAAGGAAGCTCATATTAATCGGTAGCAAATTATCAAAATACCTAAACGGAATATGTCGGTAATCATAATATGGCGATACACAACCCGGTAAACCATTATAACAAGCTGCATCATAAATCAAGTCGCCTGTTTGACCGCCTTCGCGTTCCCAGATTTTGTAGCCTGCGCCGAGTTGATGCGTATGCCCTGATATTGCCCATACATAAATATCGCCAAGCGGGTAATTAACAATCTGTTGTTGTGTGTACATATCGCCGTTATTGGGGATGCAGATGTTGGTTTTGGCGATGAGTTCGGCGTGCATTTCCTGTGCCGCTATGCCCGATTCTTGGTAGTAAATATTGGCATAAACCTCTGATTTGTAAGGTACGCTATGATAATTGATGTAATGCGAATTTAAGTCCAAGACCTTATTGGCACCCCAGAAAAATGCCGAACCTTCTGGCAAAATCAAGTCCGTAGGATCTTGCACGGCTTCTACCAAACCCACATTGAAGTGGTCGGGATTGAGGCGTAGTCCTGCTTGCTGATTCGCTGCCGAAGCCGTCGAATTATAATCGTATAGTATAAAGTGGTGGGATGAATTGCCATCCATAAAATTGTCGATGCGCGTGATTTCTAAGGGCAAATCATTATCCAATTCATATTTTTGGTAATACTCGACCTCACCCTCGCTACCCGGCGCAAGGAAAAACGGACCCATTTTAATTTGAAAACCCTTCGACGGGTCGGGTGGAGCAGGGCGTCCGTTGGGAAAGCTCTCCATACCGCCATTATTGTAATAGTCTTCCAATAAGGATTCCTCTACCGGCGTACCATAATATCCTGCACCATAGGATATCCATTGCCGAATCAATTCTTTTTCAACGCTGGTCAATCCAAGTGCTTCATCGTTGTGCGAAGTAGCAGACATCTCGGCAGCATCCATTTCAATGAATGGCTCCAAACCATCTTGCACCAAACGGAATAAGTAACTCTTATCCGCCCGTCCGGGGTATATTAGGTCATAACCTTCACTTGCAGCGTGTGCATTGGCAGGGGTAACATTCACCAGACTTGATATCATAGCAGATGCATCGCCCGACAAATCCAAACTTGCCGCAGGTGACATGCCGCCATGACAACTTGCACATTTTTCTTGCAGGATTTGATTGACGCGCAATGAAGTCTGCGCTGTAAGTGACCATGATGCCACCAATAAGACGATTAATGTGGTAAAAAATTTCGATTGCATAAAAATTGAGTTACGAGTTAGTGAGTTACGGGTTACGAGTTATTTAAATATTTAAAAACTCAAAATCCGTCATTCACAGCCCGTGTTAAACATAATTTTATAATATGAAAATAAATTCAGGAGGAGTTGTTGGTTGTAAATTTAATAAAATTTAGATATTAATGCAATTTCAAATTTAAATTTAACGAATCATTTTATCAGAAAAATAAAAACACTTCGGCACAACCTTTGTCTTATTAACACAAGTTGCTATCAACTTGTAAATTCCAAAAAACAAATTCCAAATTCCAATTTTGATATGTTGTTGTGTTAGTAATCTCTACGACATCAATATTTTATGAAAATGTTAAAACAAAATAAAGCCCCATCCATTCCCATAAAATCAGCGTATTTTACAAATCCCCTCAAAATGCGTAATTTTGACACGGAAATAATGAATGAATTTTGAATGAATGAATTATTTTAGATTTTAGAAATGAAAAGAATTTCATATTCAATCTAAAATCACTCAATCAAAAATTGATTCATTCATTCAAAATTCATTCAATCATTCATTAAAAAGATACATGAAAAATATATTGACCATTCTAATCGCGCTCTTTGCGTTTACGGCTGCTCAAGCCGACGGTATTGATTTTTTTGAAGGCACATGGAAGGAAGCCCTCGAACTCGCCAATAAAGAAGATAAACTCATTTTTGTAGATGCCTACACCACTTGGTGCGGACCATGTAAAAAAATGTCGCGCGACATCTTCCCGATGAAAGAAGCCGGCGATTTTTACAACGCCAATTTCATCAATATGAAAATGGATATGGAAAAAGGCGAAGGACGCACCATCCGTACCAAGTATAATGTCAGTGCTTTTCCGACCTTTCTTTTTGTGAATGGTGCAGGCGAATTGCAATACACCACAAAAGGCGCGAAACCCATCGAAAAATTTATCAAAATGGGCGAAGAAGCCCTCAAACGCTTCGACAATAGCGGACAGTTTGCCGACAAATACGAAGAAGGCGACCGCGACCCCGAACTTCTTCGCAAGTACGCCGCAGCACTCGCTAAGGCAGGCAAGCCAGATGCCGCCAAAGTTGCCAACGAATATATCCGCACCAAGCCGGATTTTGCAGCACCCGACAACTTGAATTTCTTGTACGACGCTACTATATATGCCGATTCGCGTATTTTTTCTTTGTTTGTAAAAAATAAAAACGCCATTGCCGCCCAAAAAGGCGAAGCAGCCGTGGCAGATAAAATCCAATCGGCTTGCGAAAACACCATCCAAAAAGCCATCGAATACAAAGAACCCGCTTTGCTTGCCGAAGCCAAAGAAAAAATGCAAGCCAATGCGCCCGATAAATTTGAAACCTTCAATATCGAAAGCGACATGACCTTTGCCGAAGCGATGGAAGACTCCAAAACCTTCCTCAAAGCTGCCGACAAATACATCAAAGCCAATGGCAAAAACAACGCGCTCGTACTCCACAAAATGGCAGTTCGTGTAGCGTCCAACGAGTCGGCAGATGCCAAAATGAAAGCACAAGCCCTCAAATGGGCAGCAAAAGCTGCTGAAAACGGTGGCGAACTAAAATATATCTACTCTCATGCCGAGTTACTTTATATGAATGGCAAAAATCAGCAAGCCCTTACCCTTGCCGAACAAGCCAAAAGCATGGCAGAAGAAGCCAAAAATCGCAATCTTTATAGAGGAGCAGACCTCCTCATTCGCAAAATAAAAGATGTACTTTAGAGACGTGAGAAGCGAGAGGTGAGATAAGAGAAGTGAGGGAAATTCCTCTTGTCTCACGTCTCTTCTCTCGCGTCTCTCCTCTCTTATCTCACGTCTCTTCTCTCACATCTCTTATCTACTTTTTATGAAAAATATACTCTTATTCGCCCTGCTAATCACAGGCACGATGCTTTCTGCACAAGGCATTGAATTTTCCAAAGGTGATTGGAATGATATATTGGCGAAAGCCAAAAAAGAAAACAAAATCGTATTTGTAGATGCTTATACGACTTGGTGTGGACCATGCAAAATGATGTCTCGCGATGTATTTCCTGAGCCTACTGTTGGCGAATTTTACAACACCAATTTTGTCAATGCAAAAATTGATATGGAACGCGGTGAAGGTCCGCAATTGGCAGCCAAATATGAGGTGAGTGCCTATCCGACATACTTATTTGTCTCGCCGGAAGGTGAGCTGTTACACAAAAACTTGGGCTATCTGCCTCCGCCGAAATTCATTGCAGTTGGTCAGGCAGCCGTTGACCCTAAACGTCAATCTGCCAAACTCGCTATGCGCTTTGCAGCCGGTGACCGTAGTCCTGAATTGCTTCGCAATTATGCGATGGCAAGTTGGGAAAACCAAGACAGAAAATACGTCATGCTTGCCCTTAAATATTTGGAGACTCAAAAGGATTGGGCTACGCGCGACAACATGGAATTTCTGATGAAATACGCGGATGGTTTTGATGACCAACCGATGCAATATCTGTTGCAAAACCGCGAAAAATTCAACCAAGAATTTGGAAAAGAAACCGTCGATAAACATTTGAAGATGTCGATTGCCAAAAAGTTGTACGGCGGCAGTGGCAAGCCTTTGACACTCGAAGATGTGGATGCAACTTACCAAAAAACTTTCCCGGAAGAAGCTGACCGTCTTTCGATGGAGTTTCGTATGAACTACTACGAACGTGCACAGGATTTGCCCAAATTCATCCAAGCCGTTGTGGACTATATGGACAAATTCGGCAGTGCTGATTGGCAACAACTCAATTCCTACGCATGGGCTTTTTATGAGTTGGTGGAGGATAAGCCGAAATTGGAAAAAGCCCTCAATTGGGCATTGACTTCCGTTGGGATAGAAAGCAATTTTTATAATACCGACACCGTTGCTGCCTTGTATTACAAACTCGGCGACCAAAACAACGCTCGCAAATACGCCAAAAAAGCCATCAAACACGCCCAAGACGAAGGACACGACCCGCAAGCTACTGTTGATTTATTATACAAAATAAATCAGATGTAAAAGTACAGGCGATTTCAATCGCCTTGTAAAAATAAAGCCCTTTCAAGCGGATGCTTGGAAGGGCTTTATTCGTAAAAAAACTATCGTCTGTCAACTATCTACTATGGACTACAAACTATGGACTATCAACTGCTCACCCCCTTCTTCTTTCCAACAAAATCATCATCATCAAGCCAAGCATGATTCTGTTGTCATCATCGCTGTCCATTTCGCCGACTTTAGTGATTTCAAAATTTCTTCCGAAAAATGACGGTAACTTTTTCAATTTGACAATCGGACTACCCGCCGAATTCGTCACCAAATAGGAAGGATTAAAAAAGTAGCCTGTGAAAAAACTCACAATCGGGATTTCCCCCAAAAGCGAATCGAATACTTTTACCCAGCCGTTTTCTTCGTTGATTTTGTATTGTGCTTGGTCAGATTCGTCAATCATTTGATACTCGGCTTTCCAAATTGACCGCCATCCTTTACGCACAATTTTTCCAAAACTACTCCCGTCTTTATCCAGAAAAGAATACGCTGCTGAAAAGTCCAGCCATTTGTCGGCTTTGATTCTGTAATTGACCGCTGATTTGGATTCGTCGTTATAAATCTCAATGTCTTCCTTGAGCTTAAACATTTTTTGTCTGACGTAAGCAATGACTTTTCCATCTGCATCGGTAGCGGTAAAATCATTGGCAAGCGAAGAAATTTTGAATTGGAAGTTAACCGGAAAATTAATGTTTTGCATTGTAGCTAATTTTTTGATTGTTAATTATTGCATAAATATAAATACATTTTGTCTTTTTGGCAAATCTTTTTTGAAAAAACAAAGCCCTTCCAAGCATCAGCTTGAAAGGGCTCCTTCATGTTACCCGTAGAGAACGAAAGAGGATGAGTCTTTTTGGTCGTTCCATAAGGTGGCTTTTCGGATGTTAAAAGTTCGTGAGTGGTTATCAGTTTGTTTCGGTGCTAATCTATCTTTTTAGTGTTAATAGTTATTTTGACGCTAATTATTTTCTGGTGTTAATTGTATTTAATTGACGTTAATATGTTGTTATCTAATTTCCAAATTATCGCCCTATCGCAAATAAAAATTGAACTTGATACTTGCGCTTGAACTTGTACTTTATTAGGTTTTCCCTTCAAAATCCGACAAAATTTGTTCGGTTTTGGCGGCACTTACTCGGTTGACGAGTTTTTCGTACTCGTGGTCATCGCGGAGTGTTTTTGCTAATGAAAAACAAGAACCTACCGTAAAAATAACGCCCATCGCGAGATAGCCTTTTGTCCAAACATCAATATCGGCGAAATACAAGCCTACCAATGTAAGCCCAAAAGAAAGTGCGAAAGCAACCCACACTTGAAATCGCCATGCTTGGGTGTTTTGACTCAAAATTGTGTTATCCATTTTATTAATTTTGAATGAATGAATTTTGAATGAATGAATGAATTTTGAGCCATATGAAATTTAATTTGTTTGACAATCAAAAATCATTATATCAAAAATCGCTCAATTTAATTTGTCTCTTTCGACAATGCAAACATACGAACATTCTTCATAGCTTGCCAAACCAACTTTTTTTAAAATTGTACTTTTTAACAATGTCATTCTTTGATATAAAGTATTGATTATTAAATTTTTATGACCCTTAAAAACGTATTTTTAAATCCGCTATAATTTCACGAAAACGGGAGTAGTATCAGTATTTTTCACTCAAATTCGGCGTAAAACGATTTGAGTATGACACACATTCGTGAAAATTTAATATTAAAATATATCTGTTGGTTTGATAAATGCCGATTGTGAATACCGTAATGACCGCTTTACAGGCTGACCGCGAATACTGTAATGACTGCTTTAGCTGTCAAGTATATTTTACTGCAATATCTTATTGTTTCAAAAACAATGACTTACATGATTTTTGCTACCTACTTGACAGCTAAAGCAGTCATTACTGAGTTTCCCATTATTTTGTTATACGGCTTAATTTTTTTGATTTCACATTATAAACCCACGAATGTGTGTCACACTCAAACGATTTTGCAAATCGTCACGTAATCAGCGATATTACTTTAAATTACGATTTACAAAATCACCTTACATTTACTTAAAATTCGTATTTTTGCCACGCTAAAATCATATATAAAAATTGAACCATCACACTATGCACACCACCGATATACTACAAAACATCCGCGAAGCCACCGAAAAAATACGTGAAGCCCGTCTTGCCGATGCTGCCGAATGGAAATTAGCCGAACACATCTTGGGCAATGAAGGCGGAGTCATCCTCTCCCTTTCGCCCTTCCGCTACGAATTTCAGATTAGCGATGAAGATACATCGAAAGACATTACGCTTTCCTTTGATAGTAATAATGTAAGCGCGACTTCGGGGCGTAAGAACTTGGATTGGGATAGATATACCCTCGCGGCTTTGCTCTTATTGCAAGATAGATTTGAGAATTATGAAATCGCTACAAGCGACGAAAACCGACTCTACACCCGCGAGGGCATGATAAAGCGCGTCATGGACGAGCGACGCACCAAAGCCGATACCGCCGAATACAAAATCAAATGGGCTGACAACCTCTACGGCGAACATCTCCTCACCAATGAGCGCGGCGTGCAGTATCGCATCACCCTCCGCGATTTTGAGAATGAAACGGGCTATGTTGATAGCCCCGACCTCAAAACCAACAAACTCGGCACCACGAAACACATCATGTTCGCCTTCCAACAATTGAAAAATGACCCCGATTTGAAGGCTTCGCTCAAGGATAAATATCCCTTCGTCGAGATTTACCTCGACCCACTCAACGACTATCAAATCACTTGGTATTATCCCCACA
>CALHBW010000349.1 GCA_937930625.1 uncultured Saprospiraceae bacterium
CAAGTTTTCGTTCCTTAATTTATCAAGCGTATCCAAAGAATCTCTCTTAATCATTTGCTCCTTCAAAGACGCATCTTTCTCGTCGGTGTAACCCCAATCAGCAACATAGATTACTCCTTCGAGATTCCGGTGTTGATTGAAAGCTTCATTGATTCCTTCAAATTTTTTCTCGAAGCCCTGCCCCGGGATTACCCGAATCAACTTCGTCCACTTCCCGAGTGTCAAAGTTCCTATTTCGACATCCTTTGAAGGAGGAGGCAATTTCCAAGACAAATCATTAGATTCACCATATAGATAAGCCATCATCACCGACTTACCGACACTCGGACGACCAAGCACCACAATATTAGTATCACCAACATTCGCATAAGCTAAAGCCTTCTTCCACCACTTTTGTATCGTGGTGCGATATTTATACGCCGTAATCGGCACTCTGATGAACGAAGGGGCAATATCGCTCCATTTTTCGAACTCCATATGGGCATCCTTTTGGTTGACAAGGGAATAATTTTACATTCAAAGATAAGGAAAAAATATCGAATGTACAAATTGTGAATATTTGTTTGGTTTGGTTTTTATTTTCCATAAAACGAAAATAATAGGCTGATTACTAGACAATTGCATGTTCTTTACTACAAGCTGGAAACTTGCGTTACATTAGCTTGTGTTACGTTTTGGAAAATATACAAACAAGGGCTTGGGATTGAGGTGTTTTTTGAGTCTTGTGCATGTAAATTACAAAACGATGGCAGTTTTTTTTATTTAAAAAGGCAGTTGCAGAACTTATTTACCGCTAAATTTGTACTGAATATGCTAAACTAATCTATCGCGTTCCGAACTCGCTTCGGAATGAGGAAAGTCCGAACAACGCAGAGCACCACACCACCTAACGGGTGGGTACCGACGAAGGTCGGTAACAGAGAGTGTCGCAGAAAATAACCGCCGGGAGGTCATGGTTTCATGGTTCGATTGTTTCATTGTTGGATGGTTTCATTGTTTTCTATTTTTTCGCAAAGCGAAAAAAACAATCGAACTATGAATCCATGAAACCATAAAACAATGAAACCATGAACTTCAGGTAAGGGTGAAAACGTGCGGTAAGAGCGCACGGCGTCCCGGCGTAAGTCGGGAGGCGGATAAACCTTGTGGGGTGAAATGCCACGTATATCGACAATTAAGGGTTGCTCGCCCGATGTCGAGGGGTAGGCAGATAGAGCTTGTCTGTGAAGGCAAGTCGAGATAAATGATAGATGGCTGACGAAGTTCAAGTTCAAGAATCAAGCGCAAGTTCAATTTTTAGACTTCAACTTCTTCAGCAACAGAATTCGGCTTATCGGTTTGGCTAAATATTTTTTAGAGGTGAGGCAAGAGATGAGAGACGTGAGAGATTTTTTCTCTCGCCTCATGTCTCTCGTCTCACTTCTTTTTTAACTATAACACAATGACATTGAAAACATTAATCCAAAAATACGGTAAAGAAAAAATTAATACGCTAACCAAATATCCGTCGATTCTGACCTTGCACAGATTTGGAGAAAAGGGTCGTCTGACGGATGAATTTACGACAAATATTGAGGGAGAAACCATGTACGCTACCGAAAAAATCGACGGTACGAATGTGCGGATAGTGTCATTTGGCGATAAGTTTTTGATTGGTTCGCGCAAGTGTATTTTGCATTATTCCGATGATTTTTATTGGGATGAATCTATGGACATCGTGAAATCTGTTTTTGAACTTGGCGTAACACGGATGGCTACCGAACACCTGACGATAGTGTATGGTGAATTGTATGGCGGTAAAGTGACGGCAAAGTCAAAAAATTATGGCAAGGAAAAACACGGTTTTCGGGTGTTTGATATTGCGGTGATTGAGGATTTGTCGGTCTTGGACAAAACGATAGGTGATATTTCAAGTTGGAGAGAACATACGCTCAATTCTGCGGTGGACGATACGCTTGCTTATGGTCAAAATTTTCTGAACAGAAGCGAATTGGCAACTTATGCCGACAAGTACGAACTCGTGCCGAATGTTGAATTTGATTTGGGAGATATGAACCATCAAACGATTTTGGATGCGCTAAATAAATTCATTCCCGAAACAAAAGTCGCGCTGACTGAATCCGCACAAAAACGCCCCGAAGGCGTCGTTATCCGAAATGAAAATCGTACAAAAATTGTCAAACTTAGATTCGAAGATTACCAAAGAACTTTGAAGAGGTGAGAGAGGAGACGAGAGAAATGAGAAATGAGACGAGAGAGGTGAGAAATGAGACGTGAGAAAAAATCTCTTGTCTCTCGTCTCACGTCTCTCTTCTCATCTCTCTTGTCTCACGTCTCTCTTTTAATTTTAGAAAACGAACTTCATAATATTGGTAAGAAAGATGCGCTATCCAAATTGTTATTGCCAATAATAATAAGATGTATAAGATGGGAAATTGCTGAATTACTGTATGGAGAAAATCATTTTTTTCGATAACAAAACGCAATCCATATGATACCAAAGGATGCAATAGATAAATTCCGTAAGACAATTTACCAAAATACGCAAAAGGTTGAATTTCAAAATTAAACCAACGCTTTTTTGTACTAAAAGCGACTGTCGCAATCATCAATGCAAAGAAAGTAGCGGAATAGACCGAGCGCAGCAATTTATTGAGTGGAATGGGGTCAAATATCGCAACGAGTCCGGCGATAAGCAGGGCGATTTGAAACCAAAAATTATTCAATAATCGTTCAAAATGCTCACTCGGACGAGTGGATGGGTGCAGCAAGAGCGCGAGCAAAATTCCCATCAACATAAAATGAAAACGGCAGGTACTCACCCATCCCGCATACACGCGCGGAAGCGGCGAATAACCCAAACAAACCCACCAATAGAAGGTATAATAAGCCAAGTACAAGAGCAGCGCAGTGCGTATTTTGTTTTTTGCACGAATAATCAATCCGATAATCAAGGGAAAAAACAGGTAAAATTGTTCCTCTACGCCAATACTCCACAAAATATTGATGCTACCTACGGTGTCGGGCCAAATTTTGATAACAACATTTGGCAGCATAAATATACACATCAACATGCCCTGCAAAGGTGGAAAGCCCAATAATGACTCGCCCGTAAAATGTGGAATCACAAAAACATGCACAATCATTGAGGTAAAAAGCACGAGGTAATATAAAGGCAAAATCCGCAACACCCGCCGCAGATAAAAGGCGCGAAAATTCATTTTTCCATGCCGACCAATTTCAAAAAGCGCGAGGTAGCACAGCAAAAAACCGGATAAGGTAAAGAAAAAATTAACCGCTTTTCCGCTTTGTGCAAATATGCAGGCATTTTGCAGGTACGAAATATCCATCACGTTGAGATGATACCTCGCATGTGCAATCAACACCAATGCCGCCGCGATAAAACGCAACGTATCCAAGCCCTCCAAGTAGCGTTTTTTCTGCATTACAAAGTACAATGAGTGAATTGTGAATGAGTGAGTAAATGTTGACTTTTAATTATTTTTGCATGTTAATTTTTTTTATAAAAAAAATTCTCTCGTCTCACCTCTCTCGTCTCACCTCTCTAATAATTATATTTTGCCCACCATTTTTTCAGTCTTGCGCGGAGGGTATTTTCCTGCGGATTATCTTGTGGTTCGTACCATTTTTTGCCGTCGAGTTCGTCGGGCAGGAAATTATGGTCAGCAAAATTGCCCTCAAAATCGTGGGCGTATTTATAATTTTTCCCATAACCCAAATCTTTCATCAATCGTGTCGGCGAATTGCGTAGCGAAAGCGGTACGGGCAAATTTCCAGTTTCGCGGACGGTCTGTTGCGCTTGTTTGATGGCTGAATATGCCGAATTACTTTTGGGCGAACACGCCAAATAAATTGTTGTCTGCGAGAGAATAATCCGTGCTTCGGGCAAACCGATAATATTCACTGCCTGAAAACAATTATTTGCCAGCAGCAGTGCGTTAGGGTTTGCCAAACCAATATCTTCCGATGCCGAAATCAGCAAACGTCGCGCGATAAACTTGACATCTTCGCCGCCTTCCACCATTCGCGCCAGCCAATACACCGCCGCATTCGGGTCGCTGCCGCGAATCGACTTGATAAATGCCGAAATGATGTCATAGTGCATTTCGCCATTTTTATCGTATTGGGCAATGTTTTTTTGTAGGCGTTCTGTTACGACTTTATTATCAATAACAACATGGTCATCTGTTTCTGCATTGACGACTATTTCGATGATATTCAGCAATTTACGAGCATCTCCTCCGGCGTATTGCATCAGGGCTTCGTCTTCTTTTATCTCAATTTTTTTTGTTTTTAAAAAGGCATCATTCGCAAAAGCGTGTTCCATCAATCCGCGCAAATCCTCGCGTGTATGTGGCTGCAAAACATACACCTGCGCCCGCGACAGCAAAGCCGAAATGACCTCAAAAGATGGATTTTCGGTCGTCGCACCAATAAGCGTAATCACACCCGATTCGACTGCGCCAAGTAGCGAATCTTGCTGCGATTTGCTGAATCTATGAATTTCATCAATAAATAAAATCGGATTCGGACGGCTGAAAAATTGCTGCTTTTTGGCTTTTTCAATGGTTTCGCGAATGTCTTTCACACCCGAATTGATGGCACTCAAACTGAAAAACGGACGTTCCAATTGATTGGCAATAATTCGCGCTAAAGTGGTCTTTCCAACACCCGGCGGTCCCCACAAAATAAACGAGGGTATGCGTCCGCTTTCGATGGCTTTTCGCAAAACGGCGTCTTTGCCAACTAAATGCTGTTGACCGATATATTCATCAAGTGTTTGGGGACGTAGCCTTTCGGCAAGCGGTATATTATTCAATGCTTATATGCTTAAATGATGAGTCCACTATAAGAGCAAAAAAATTGTTTTTAACGAAATTTAATTTTGTAGTATTTGAAATTTTATTTTATTATAAAAAATAACAAAAATAAAATTACATTTTTGCCTGAAAATATGTTTACTAAACTTTTAAAAGTTTAGTAAACATGAGCATATCTCCGCTCTTACTTTTAAAAGGAAAAATAAAATTTTAACTTTTTTGAATTTCTACACTTTCTAATGTGGACTCAATGATGTAATGCTTAAATTGTGAACTTCCTTTTTTGATACTCACGATTCATCTTTTGAAATTTGTATGAATATAAATAAAAAAGACAAATGCAGTCTAACTTTTTCGCTAAAAAATCGTTTACCTTAGCAATACGAAAATAGATATTTTACCGTGAATTTATGCACACGATAGAACCGTTTTATAATTGGAGAGACCGATATGTCGCCGCTAAAGATGAGCGTTCACCTTTTTATGGCTATCAGAATAATGAATTTGAATTTACACATAAAATATATAATTATTTGATTCATCCTCAATGGGATGCTTTTGGTTCGCCCACGCTGTACATGAAGGTCATTTTTGTGGATTATGATTTGGGGTTTGCGATAATTGAGCTACTCGGAGAATGGAATGATTGCATCCAAAATGATGTCATGTTTGTCAAGCGGGATGTGGCAGATTTGATGATGGAACAAGGTGTTTTTAAATACATTATTATCGGAGAAAATTTATTAAATTTTCATGGTGGCGATGACGATTATTATCAAGAATGGGCAGAGGAAGTCCGCGACGAAGGCGGTTGGATTTGCCTGTTGAACCTCCGCGACCATGTGATTGAGGAAATGGCAGAAGCGCGTTTGCAATTTTATATTCATTTTGATGCGCCTTTTAATACCGTCAATTGGCGACCTTACAAACCCAAATTATTATTTCAAAAAATAGATGAATACGTCCGTCACCCTCAACAATTCATTTTACCTCATTAACTTGGGGTTAGTGATTGGTTATTAGTTATACTGTGAACGGGATAGATTTCGGAAAATATTAGTTTTCCGAATGAACCCGTAATGACTGCTTTAGCTGTCAAGTAGATTATTATTTTAATTTGTAATAAATTTAAAGACAATAATTTATAAATATGTTTGGCTATCCGTCTAACTTTGCCTAAAGCGGATACTCGTCAGACGAATCACTTTATTCAGTGCGAATATTTTATGAGACAAATCACTACATTTCACAAAACCTTCGTCAGACGAGTAGTATCTCGCAAGCAAACTTAGACGGGTAGCCATATGTTTTTCATTTCACTTGACAGCTAAACAGGCTGACCGCGAACTCGTACAGGCGATTTCAATCGCCATGTTTAGTATAATTTTTATTTATAATTTACTATAAATAAATATTATACGAATTTTATTTATTTTTATATGGTGAATGAATTCGCCTGTACGGT
>CALHBW010000350.1 GCA_937930625.1 uncultured Saprospiraceae bacterium
CGGGTTGTGCGTAGGTGAGCGTACACATGAATATGCACATGCACATCGGTATCGCCATCACAAAAGCACAGGGTTTAAACCCTGTGCTTTTGTGATGCCTTGCGTCCAGTACTTGCCTTGCATTTTCAAAATGCAAGGCAAGTACCGCTTGAATATTGTTAAATAATTTATTTTTAATAGTTTTCATCTGACGTCATTTGATATTTTCATTTTCATTGATATTTTCATTTTCATTGATATTTTCATTTTCATTGATATTTTCATTTTCATTGATATTTTCATTTTCATTGATATTTTCATTGCCCCCCATCGTCTTCCATTTCCAAATCTTCATCAGAGGAGCGTGTGTCAGGCACCACGCGACTTTCATTGCGTTCCAATTGGTCTAAAGTTGCCAATTTTTGTTTGGCTTCTTTGAGTACATCATCGTCTTTTGTATAATTTTCTACAATACTTTCGAGCGATGCGCGGGCATTGAAATAATCCTTTTTTTCTACGAAAATATCCCCCAACAAAATCACATTTTTACCCAACCAATACGGATAACTTGCAATTTCCCGATTGGCATTGAAGGCGATTTCTTGTGCAAAATCAAGGTCGCGTTGGAGGTAATAAATGTAGGCAATGCGGTAGCGGGCTTCAGCGGCGCGTTCATCGTCGGTGAGGGTGATGACATCATTGAAATATTGTAGCGCGACATCATTTTCATTCACAGCAAAAGCACTTTTAGCAATATAATACGCGACCTCTGCACGTTCACGTTTGGTCAGTCGGTCATTTTGCCGGAGCGTGGTGGCGATGCTGCGATGTTGATTGAGCAAATTGGCGCGATAGGCACTCCGCACTGCGCCAAAGTGTGCAGCGAAGCGGCTTTCGTCCGTAGTCGCAAACTCCATCAATTGCTGATACCATTTAAAGGCATCTGCAAACTGATTCTTGTGATGGTAGGCAATCAGGGCAGCACGGGCGGTAGCCGATTCGAGGTAGCGACTGTTGCCTTTTCCGATGATGGCGGTATAATCTGCGTAGGCTTTATCGTAATTTTTTACCTCATAATAACTCTCTGCACGTCGGAAATATGCAGTGAGCGCACTTGTACTTTTGGGGTAAGTTTGAAGGAAATTTTCGTAAGCACTTGCGGCGCGGGCATAGCTGCCGTTTTCGAAGTGCGTTTCGGCATTTTTAAATAAAATATTTTCCTCTTCGCTCTCCGTAACTTCGTAGCCGGACAAACTATTTTTGAAATCAATATAGCCTTGCGGGTCATTTTGTGTGATATAAATTTCTTCAATGCCTTTTAGCGCAGATTTGGCTTCTTGTGAATTGGGATTATTCGTAAAAATACGCTTGTATTTTTGAAGAGCAATATTGTTTTGCCCTTGATTAATATGAATCAAACCAAGTCGCAATAGTGCGCGGTTGACATAATCACTTTCGGGATAGCGATTGGTGAGTTTTTCAAAGGCGGTTGTAGCTTCACTTAAATTTCCATTATTCAAATATGTGACACCGATTTTGAAAATTGCATCATCCGCATAATCCGATTTTGGGTGTTTTTTATACAATTCTTCTAATGCCAAAATACCTTCTGCGGGGTCATTCGGATTGCGAAGTCCGAGTATGACGGCGCGTTGATACATGGCGTAGTGATAGTCTTCGTATTGGTATTCTATTGCATCATCGTAGTACTCAATGGCTTTGGGGTAATTATTGGTTTTGAAATAAGCGTCGGCAGCACGAAGCGTAGCATCGGGCAGGATGTGGTCGCGTATATATTCGTCTTTTGTGTAATTCAAATTGAGGCGCAAACCATTCACCGCATCTTGGAAATAGCTCGCAGCTTGTTCATAGTTTTCTTGTTTTAAATAACTGTATGCAATGTTATAATTCGCGGTGTGAACAGTGGCTTCGTCGGGCATATTTGGTTGATTACGAGTAAGTTGGCTAAATTCTTTGAAGGTGTTAATTGCTGCATTATAATTGCGTTCAAAATAACTCATTTCGCCCAACCAATACATTGCCAATGCCGAAAATTTATCATTTGAGGCATTGCGTAGCGAGCGATTAAACATACTTCTCGCTTCTTCCAAACGAATGTCATTATACAATTGTACGCCGCGATAATAAGCGACTTTTTGATAAGTTTCCTGCAAGTCGGGCGTTTTGACGGGGATGTTTTCGAGCAATTCGAGGGCTTGTTCGTAGTCGCGTGAATGGAGGAAAATATCGCTCAATAATTGACGTGCTTGATTATAATAAACGGACACGGGGCTGATGTCTTGCAAGACACGAATGGCGTCACGGTCATTCCCCAAGTCGTAGGAGATTTTTGCAAAATTGAAGTTACAAATTTGCTGTATTTCGGGGTCGTAATTCATTTTTGAGGCTTGCAGGAAAACATTTCTTGCGGTGGTTTTATCACCTGTTTGAAGGTAACTATCGGCGAGATTATAGAGCGCGTTTTGACCAAACGGACTATCAATGCTTCGCAGTTCTTCAAAATTTTTGATGGCTTGTCCGAAATCATTTAATTGATATTGAGTAAAAGCGAGTTGATAGACATCTTTTTCGGTGATTTGGGCGGACTGTTCGTTATATTTTTGGAGAAATGGCAAGGCGCGTTGGTAGTCGCCTTTCTCAAACCACGCATTGCCAATGAGTTTATTGAGTTCCAAAATATACTTGACAGAAGGGTTTTGAGCAAGCGGTGTGGCGTAGCCAATCAATTCATCATAACGACCTTCGGCAAAGTAAATTTGCGCGATATAATAAGGTACAACTTTTTTATACTGCTTGGAGTTTTCGACCAATTTGAAGGAAGCCAGTGCTTCGTCGTATTCATCCTCAAAAAATGCCGTAACACCATAATAATAATTGGCAGGATAATAATACGTATCTTCAATATCTTTAATTTGAGCAAATTCGGCGCGGGCTTTATCAAACTTTTTACGCACGAAATACGAATAACCCAATTTGAATTTTCGCTCCATAACCTGCTCATTATCAAGCGTTAATTCATTGATACTTTCCAAGTATGCAATGGCTTTTTTGTATTCGCGTTCGTTATAATAGAAATTACCGAGTTCGAGTTTGGCGAGGTTGGCAATATCCGAGGGTTCATTGGCACGAATAAAATCCAACGCCAATCGCTCTCCTTCGGGACGCTGAAGACGCATCGCACAGAGGGCATCGTACAGTTGCGCGCGAGTCATGTACGTGTGCGCGCGCGTAGCATCGGGTGTCGTGTTTTCTGCTTCAATGATGTAGCGAAATGCCTGCTGTGCCTGTCCGAAAAAGCCTTGTTGGTAAAACGCCATGCCTTGCTTGTAGGCTTCGTCTGCATCCCGATAAATAGCTGTTTCTTGCGCGAATAGATTCGCACAAAAAAAGATTGCCCAAATAGAAATAATTGTCCGCATCACGGATTAATGATTAATGGTTAACGGTTAATAATTAATGTGTAAAGAACATACGTTTACGCAAAAATAATAACACAAATTTAGTTTCTTCCTGTTTATTAGTGACGAATATATGTAAATTTTTATTGTGTGGCGGTTTTTTGGTCGTTTTTTTTAAAAACGGTAGATGTTGGACGACAGGACTGTTCAATATCCTGTGTCACGCAGAGAACGCGGAGTTCGCAGAGAGTTGATTATCACACTTTTGCGAATTTTGCCCTCTTTATTTAATCGAATAGGGCACAGTTGGATAAACATTCTTTACATAATACATGGTTTAAATATTTAATATTTAACATCTCAAATCTCTCATCTCTGCTCTCACGTCTCAAATCTCAAACAAATCATCCAAAGTCAATACATTCTGAATCAAGCCTAAGCTATGCGAATTATGTTGTAATCCAAAGGTAGAAATCAGCGTCCAATTGAGTTGTTTTTTTGTTTTGGTCGTATTTTGAAAGACGTATGCTTTGTCGCGTAAGGTGTTTGCGTGGGCTTTGTCGATGCTAAATGATTGATTATAAAATTTAATTTCAAAAAGATTGATAACGTGGTCGTTACGGTCAATCAGGAGGTCAATTTGCGCGCCTTTTTGGGTGCTTGTGCCTTGTTTGTAAAAGGTAGAAGAAAGCGAGTGGATGCCCTTGATGCCGAGTGCTTTTTTGATTTGAGGAATGTGTTTGAGACAAATATTTTCAAAGGCATAACCACTCCATGTTTTGTAAGATTGGGTTTCGCTGAGGCGCGCCCAGATGTCGTCGCCTTCGTGGGTTTTATTCTCCATAAATTGCAGATAAAACAAGGAATATTCATCCGTCAGACGATAGAGTTTTTCCTTCTTTTTTTTGTTGAACGAAAAATAAGCGGAAATAAAACCCGAATGTTCGAGTTCTTCGAGGGTGCGGGTGAGGCTACCGCCGTTGGCGATTTTGCCCTTGTCGATGAGGGCTTGGCGGGTGAGTCCGAGTGGGCTGCCGGCGAGGGTTTTAATGACGGCAATATGCTTATCGGCATGAGCAAAAAGCGAGGTATATAGTCGTGAAAACTCGTCTTTCAAGAGGGCGTTTTTAGAAAAACAAGCTTGTTCGATATTCTGCACCGCACTTTTTCCGCCTTTTTTTATCGTATTCAGGTAATGCGGAATACCGCCCATTGCCATATAAATCTGAGCGATTTGGTAGCGGTCTGAATAGACCTGACGTGCCTTGAGATATGCTTCGGTTTCGCTAAGTGTAAATGATGAAAGGTGAATACGTTGTGTAATTCGATTGTGTAATCCGCCTGTATGATTGACGACCTTTTGAATCATCCATGAAGTTGCCGAACCGCAAATCACGACCACAATATTTTGCTTGACTGCCCAACTGTTCCAGAAGAAGCCCAATGCCCGAAGAAAGCCCGATTTTGGCGTAGCCAGCCACGGGACTTCATCGAAAAAGACGACTTGTTTTTTGCCTTTTTTTTGTCGTTGTTCGAGCAGTCGGATAAGAAGAATAAAGGCGTTCATCCAATTATCGGGCGTTTGTATAGGCAGCGGACTTTTTGCTAAATTGCTGATTTCATAGGAAAAGTTGATAAGTTGTTCTTCGCGTGTGGCGTGTTTTGTGCCGATGATTTCAAAATCAATTCTATCCTTGAAAACGGATTGTACCAAAAAGGTTTTACCAACCCGTCGGCGACCCAAAATTGCGACCATTTCAGGTTCGGATGAAGCTAAGGCTTCCCGCAGAATGGCTTGTTCTTCTTTTCTTCCAACTATTTTCATGCGTATTGACCTAATCGGCTACCCGTCTAAGTTTGCTTGCGGGATTATTACTCGTCTGACGAAGGTTTTGTGAAATGTAGTGATTTGTCTCATAAAATATTCACACTGAATAAAGGGATTCGTCTGACGAGTATTCGGTTTAGGCAAAGTTAGACGGGTAGCCACCTAATACGGTTGTAAATCGTGTTGTTGAGTGGCAGAACCGTAATGACTGCTAAACAGGGTGGACGGGAACTCCGTAATGACTGCTTTAGCTGTCAAGTGCATAGTGGGTGCGATTCGTTTTTGTACCCATGCTCATTTTTAATTTTTATTCAATAATGGACGGCATTGGGCTTGAATTTGGGCTAAAACTCGTCTGACATTTAAACTTTGTCGGAAAATATGAGTTCATCGGTAGATTTTGAAAAT
>CALHBW010000351.1 GCA_937930625.1 uncultured Saprospiraceae bacterium
AGGCTACCCGTTTAACTTTGCCTAAAGCGAATACTCGTCAGACGAATCCCTTTATTCAATGTGAATACTTTACGAGACAAATCACTACATTCCACAAAAACCTTCGTCAGACGAGTAGTATCTCGCAAGCAAACTTAAACGGGTAGGCTAACGAAAAAAATAAGCGTTGACAATCAATGGCTTATATCACCTAAAGTTTAAAATTAAGTATATTATTTACATTTACTTCGTGGAATAATACATTTCACAAAATCAAATACTCATGGCTATTACTACTCATCAAGCTATTATTAAGCAAACCGAGTCTCTTGATTCGCAAAAATTTGATATTGCCGACTATCAAATTACACTTGTATTTGGCTCTCGTTATACCTTTGAAGATAAAAATATCACTCAAAAGTTGCTCTCATCATCTTCTCCTGACCATCATGTAATTATGTGTTCTACATCAGGGCAAATTGCTGATACGCTCGTATATGATGATGAATTGGTAATGACGGGAATTTCCTTTGAACATACAGATATCCAAATTGCAAAAACCAAGATTACAAAAACCGAAGACAGCTTCGAAATCGGGAAAAAATTGGCAGAAGAATTGCCCAAAGAAGACTTGGTGCATGTATTGATTTTTTCGGACGGTCATATTACCAATGGTGGCGAACTTGTTAAGGGATTTAATGAGATTCTACGAGATAGTGTAAAAGTCACAGGTGGCATGGCAGGCGATGCGGCAAGATTTCAACGTACGCTCGTGGGACATAACGAAAGCCCTGAATTGGGCAATATCGTTGCGCTGGGCTTATATGGAGACCGACTTGAAGTGGCTTATGCTTATAGTGGCGGCTTCGACCCTTTTGGTCCATATAGAAAAGTCACTAAGTCTAAAAGCAATGTTCTGTATGAGTTAGATGGCAAGAACGCCTTGAATTTATACAAAACCTATCTGGGAGATTTGGCATCCGAACTGCCGGGTTCTGCGTTATTTTTTCCGCTTTCTATTACACTACCCGGTAGCGATATTCCCTTAGTAAGAACAATACTTTCTGTGGACGAGGCGACAAATAGCATGACTTTTGCGGGTGATGTACCGGAAGGGTGTACAGCGCGGTTGATGCGTTCTAATATTGAACATGTCGTAGATGCCGCCGAAGATGCTGCCAAAAAATGCCTTAATACACACACCAATCAAGCCGCCCCACAATTGGCACTTTTGATTAGTTGTGTGGGGCGAAAACTAATTTTGGACCAACGTGTAGAGGAAGAAACTGAAGCCGTCAAGGAAATATTCGGTGATACTACAATAACAGGGTTTTACTCTTACGGTGAGATATGCCCGTCAAATAAAGGCAACAACCAATACGCAGACTTGCACAACCAAACCATGACTATTACAACTTTTTCCGAGCTATGACACATGATAAACTCAACAAACTCTTACTGCGGCAAATCAAACGCAAATATGGCGCATTAGAAAACATCCCCGAAGAAATACTCCCTTTGCTTGAAACTGTCAGCAAAACATATGACCAATATGAGCGTGACGGGCAATTGCTTGAGAGAGCCATGGATCTCAGTTCGCAGGAATTGACTGAAGCTAATGCTCAATTGTCGTCACAAACAGAAGAACTTAAAAGGTCTAATGGTGATTTAAAACGATTTGCATTGGTAGTTTCGCATGACCTTAAAGAACCGCTACGCACTATCAATAGTTTTGTACAGTTATTGCTTCGCAAAGACAAAGATAATTTGTCAAAAGAAGGTACTGAATACGCTAATTTTATTTTAGAAAGTGTTGACAGAATGGCTGCATTATTGGATGGTTTGATGCGTTATTCGGTCATTGGTAAAAATAAGGTGGAGTTTCAGGCTGTGCCACTAAATAAAACTCTCGAAAGTGTACAAAAGAACTTACACTTCAAACTCTCTGAAAATCAAGGTACTATCACCTATAACAATTTACCTCGCATCAATGGCAACCCCGAACAGATAGCCCAGTTGTTCCAAAATCTCATCGACAATTCACTCAAATTTAAAAACTGCCTCCCCCCTATCATTGACATTCAATCTCAACCTTATCACTATAATCCCGATTACTATCAAATTACCGTTATAGACAATGGTATAGGCATAAAAGAAGAATTTCAAGACAAAATTTTTGAGATTTTTAAACGCCTGCATAGTACACAAGATCAGTATGAAGGGTCAGGTGTAGGTCTGGCAGTGTGCAAACGTATTGTTGAACAACATAATGGCAAAATTTGGGTGAACACAAATTACAAGGATGGTTTTAGTGTCAGTTTTACTTTACCTAAAGCAGATACAAGTTCAAGTTCAAGCACAAATTCAAGTTCAAATTTAAATTCAAGTTCAATAAAGAATTTTGCGTAACAAAATTTTTCGTCCACCATCTACCGTCCATCGTCCACCGTCAAAAAATCAATATTACGTTTCAAGCCTGCAAATTTGGTACGTTTGACAGCCGATTTTTTAAATACTTTCCGAAATACCTCCTCTGTAATTTCCTCCCAATCCTGCCGAGACATCTCCAACAAATCGGGGTGCGGTTCAAATTCAGGTTCAGCATGTGGCGTCGCAAAACGATTCCACGGACACACCTGCTGACAAATATCACAACCAAACATCCAACCTTCCATCTTCCCCTTAAATTCAGCGGGAATAGCTTCCTTCAACTCAATCGTCAGATAAGAGATGCACTTACTCCCGTCCATCACATAGCCCTGCGGCGAAATCGCCTCTGTCGGACAAGCATCAATACAGCGCGTACACGTTCCGCAATGATCGCGTATCGGGTCGTCCGTTGCCAATTCAAGGTCAATAATTAACTCCGCCAAAAAAAAATACGACCCCACTTTCGGATGCAACAAAAGCGTATGCTTCCCCACCCAACCCACACCGCTACGCCGCGCCCAATCACGCTCCAATACCGGCGCACTATCCACAAAACACCGCCCATTCACCTCACCGATTTCCTCACGAATATATCCCAATAACGATTTCAATTTATCTTTAATCACAAAATGATAATCCTTCCCATAGGCATATTGGCTGATTTTGGGTGCGTCCGGGTCGCGCTGCATTTCCGGCGAATGATAATTATACGTCAGCGAAATCACCGACTTTGCGCCATCCACCAATTTGCGCGGGTCGATACGCTTATCAAAATGATTCGCCATATATCCCATCTTCCCATGATGGTTTTGATTGAGCCACATTTCAAGCCGCTTCGCCTCCACATCCATCTGCTCCGCACGCGCCACGCCCATGTGCATAAAGCCCAATTCAAGCGCTTTATCTTTGATGAGTTTGTAATTCGTCCGTAGTTTGTAGCTCATAATTTATTACATTTTCAGGAAGCCTACTCGCCTTGCATTTTCAAAATTTATCGATACCCCACAAATCCTCGATAAGTCAACTTGGCTGACATTTTGCAAATGGCAGACAAGTTACATTTGTATTTTAAATTAAGAATCAAATAACTACAAAGTTTATTTTTAATTATAATTAAAATATTAAATAAAATAATTTCATTCACAATAAAAAAACACTTAGTATAATTCAATATGTTCGCCAAATTGAAAATTGATAATTGAGAGTTGATAATTAATTTATTTTTTATTTCATAAAAAACTTAAAATTAGTTATCAATTATACATTCTCAATTCTCAATTTGGCGAAGACATTGTA
>CALHBW010000352.1 GCA_937930625.1 uncultured Saprospiraceae bacterium
TTTGAGTTGTGGAATAAGGCTGTGCTTATCCTCATATCCAAATTCGCCACTACCGTAAGTGGCTGCACTTGAAGCATATACGAGTGGAATTTGCTGCGCTGCACAGATGCGCCATACAGATTTGGAATAATTTAAATTGAGATTATTGAAGAGTTCGACATTCGTTTCCGCAGTATCGGTACGTGCGCCCAAGTGGAACACAAAATCCACATCAGCCGCATTTTGTGCGAACCATTGTTGAATAAAAAAATCCCGTTCCACACGCTCACGCGCATGGATACGGGCAATATTTTTCAACTTATCGGCACGACTAAAATCATCTACCAAAATCAAATCACGATGCCCTACCCTATTCAGGTGTGCAGCCAGACATGACCCGATAAAACCCGCCGCTCCTGTTATAATTATCATTATAAAAATGAGTAGATGAGTAGATGAATCAATGAGTAAATAAATTTACTCATCTACTCATTCATTCATTTACTCATTGATATTTTACCGCAAAACTATCTTCTCACGACCAATCATATAGCCGTTATGATAGAGTTCTGTGGTATATTCGCCTTTACTGAAGCCTTGCTCGTCGGTCCAGTGCATACACAAATCTGTCGGCGCGTTTTCGTACTCAATCGTTTCGGCAACCGTATAGCGGGTTTCGCCGCCATGTTGTCTGTCTTCAAAAGTTCCGGAGCCTTTATCTTCTACGGCAATCGTTTCGCCTGCCGGATTGATAATACGCAAGAAAATCGTCTGTGCACCGGGTTTTGCTACGGTATTTTCGAGCAACTCGAAGCAAACTTTTATGCGGTCAGCACGTTTGCCGATTTTGACTTCTTTTTCTTCGCCATTATTACGAATTTTGATGCCTTTCGCGGTGACTTCATTGGTCTTGAGTATTGATGCCATGTCTTTGAACTCGTCTTTTTGTACTTTGAGTGAGCGATTGACAACTTCCAAATCCGCTTTCGCAGATTGTAGTTCTGTCTTTTCTACTCTCAGGCTTTCTTCTATGACACGTTGCTCATCCACGACTTCTTTGAGTACCGTTTTTTCTTCTATCAGTACCTTCTTTTGAGCCACCAATTTTGCATTTTCTTTCTTTAAAGCAGCAATTTCATCCAAATAGCCATTGCGTTGCGTGTAAAAATCTGATAACATTCGACGTACTTCGGCAAGTTCTGCTTCAGTGCCTTTGTTATCACTGATTAATCGTTGAATTTTACCTTTGCTTTTGCTCAATTCAGCTTTTTGCTTCTCTATCAAAGCCGCTAATTCTGAATTTTCCGAAGCCGCTTCATCCAATTTAGTGATTGTCGAGTTGTAATCTGCTTCCAATTCTGCTGCCAGTGCTTCTGAAGCTGCCAATTCTTTCGACTGCAATTCGTAAGCAGCTTTTACCTTATCATTTTTAAATTTTTCCATTAAAAGATAGGCATTATAACAAAGTAAAACAACAACAATCGCACCCAGTACCAAAGGTAATTTACTTTTCCTCGGAGACATATTAAGTCAGTTTTAAATATAAATATAAGTTCAATTTTAAATCCCAAATTAGATTATTATTTAAACTTATTTAAATTAATTGTATAATTATTAAATAAAGACAAACAAAGGAAATTCATATTTATATCATTTTTTACATAAAAAAATATTTATATAAAATACTGAAAAATAGAGTTTTAAATAATATTCACTTGTTTGAATCTATTTAATTGGATTTGCGATTTTTTTCACATAAAAAAAACCGGATGCAAATGTATTTATTTTTCAAATAAATTCACATATAATTTTGTATAAAATTATTTTACATCTTTTTTTTAACATAATTCCACTCAAATATTGTGCAGATAACAGACATTTAAAAAATGCCTTGCTATCTTTGTCTCTGCAAAAATTAAGAATCACTCACTGATGTTACGCAGTAACACGTCCACAGCTTGTCAGTCCGCAGTCCGCAGTTGGACGCGAGCGTGTTTCACGTATGACTGCGGACTGCGGACTGACAAGCTGCGGACTATTTTAGTGAAAAACATTTTTGAATATCCAAATCAAGTGTTTTGCGTAACATCAGTCACTCAATCAAAAATTATAATAATGCTGGAAACCATCAAATTGCCTTCCATACTCTTCCTCGATGTAGAAACGGTATGTGGAAAAGCTACTTACGACGAACTCCCTGAAAGCACGCAAGACCTATGGACAAAGAAGTCTGAACAAATCCATCGTCGCGACGACGAGCAGCCTGAAGCCAAAGATAGTTACACGGAAAGAGCCGCGATATATGCCGAGTTCGGGAAAATTGTGTGCATTTCTGTAGGCTTTATTTCACCTGAAAAAGATGGAGATATGTCCTTTCGCCTCAAATCGTATTGTAGTGAAGACGAAGCCGCCCTACTCGCTGATTTTGCCAAATTGTTGGATGGTACACCACGTTTTATCTATCTCTGCGGACACAATATCAAAGAGTTTGATATTCCGTATATCTGTCGCCGGATGATAATCAATCAACTCGCACTACCCGGCAAACTCCAAATTCACGGTAAAAAACCCTGGGAGCTCTCCCATTTTCTCGACACCCTCGAATTGTGGAAATTTGGCGATTACAAAAACTATACTTCACTCAATTTGCTCTGCGATGTATTTGGCGTTCCCTCCCCCAAAAGCGATATGGACGGTAGCAAAGTCGGCGGCGCATTCTGGAATGATAATGCCCTCGATAAAATCGCCGAATATTGCGAAAAAGATGTACTCGCCACCGCACAAGTCTTTCTTAAAATGGCACGTAAACCAACTATTTCGGAAGAAAACGTACATGTTGTTTGAACGTGCTGACGTATTGATGTGCTGACGTACTGACGACTATTACGTACACACATCAGCACATCAGCACATCAGCACATCAGCACATGAAAAAAGCATTAAGCATAGCGGCATTTGACTCCAGCAGTGGCGCAGGCATCACCTCCGACATCAAGACAATGGCGGCACATAGCGTGTACGGGTTAGGCGTATGTACGGGTGTCACAGTACAGAATGATGTCAAATTTGAATATGTAAGTTGGATAGAAAAAAGTATTATTCTTCAACAAATTGATGTGTTATTTGAGCGATTTGAAATTGAGGATGTGAAAATTGGTTTAGTGGAAGATTTGGAAACAATTGGGGATATTATTTTTCATCTAAAACAAAAAAATAATCAAATACGTATTATATGGGATCCGATTCTGAAAGCAAGTGCAGGCTTTGAGTTTCATTCGGAATTGGACATTAATTTACTCGAAAAAATTTGTAAAAATATTTATCTCATTACACCCAACACCAATGAATTTGAACGGCTTTTTGGCAACAAAAATCCACAAAACGTTGTTCGGAAATATGGCTGTAATCTCCTTTTAAAGGGCGGTCATGCCGAAGGAGATAGCGTCATAGATACTTTATTTACAAATCACAAAATACATCATACCAAACAGTCGCGCTCAAAGCGTGACAAACACGGCACAGGCTGCGTCTTATCAACAACTATACTGACCAAGCTCACACAAGGTAAATCGCTGCCCGATGCGTGTCGGGAAGCACAGGACTATATTGTCCGTTTCATCAACAGCAATGACAGTCATTTGGGGTATCATACGTAACACAGACATTCTTGTCTGTAGTACGTAGAATACAGACAAGAATGTCTGTGTTACGGTTATGCAAAAAACGATAGAACAGTTACAGTACATTACCCACGCCGCTCCTTCACTCACACATCCACAACTCGCTGAAGCTGCCTGCAAAGGCGGTGTAAAATGGGTACAACTCCGTGTAAAAGACCAACCTTACGAAGCGTGGCTCGCTATTGCACAAGAAACAAAAGCAATCTGCGACAAATACGGCGCAACGCTCATCATCAATGATAATGTAGAAATCGCTCGCGAGGTCAAAGCACATGGTGTGCATTTGGGCAAAAAGGATATGTGCCCCGTCGAAGCTCGTCAGATACTTGGCGATGACAGCATTATCGGTGGTACTGCCAACATTTTTGAAGATGTAAAAAGATGTTGTGAGGGCAAAGTGGATTACATTGGCTTAGGACCTTACCGTTTTACAGTTACAAAAGAAAATCTTAGCCCTACGCTTGGTATTGAAGGATATGCAGATATTATTCGTGCTTGTAAGGAAAATAATATCAATGTACCTATCTTTGCCATCGGTGGCATTCGTGTTGAAGATGTCCGGGAAATTATACCGACAGGCGTACATGGTATCGCTGTCGGTACAGCCATCGGATTGGGAGACGCCACAGACAATGCCAAAAGGTTTATTGAAGAGTTGTTGAGTTGAGGAGTTGAGGAGTTGACGTATTTTTCGTCAGCACATCAGCACATCAGCACATCAGCACATCAGCACATCAGCACATCAATGTTAAAAATAGCAGATAAGACATTCAATTCCCGCCTATTTACAGGTACAGGGAAATTTAGTTCCAATCAAGTGATGCGGGATGCCTTGTTGGTGTCCGGCTCTGAGTTGGTAACGGTAGCATTGCGCCGTGTGGATATGAAGAATAAGCAGGATGATATTCTGCAACATTTGAAGCATGAGCAATTTTCGCTCTTACCCAATACATCGGGTGTGCGGAATGCGAAAGAAGCGATATTCGCTGCCCAACTTGCCCGCGAAGCCCTCGAAACAAATTGGCTCAAACTTGAAATTCACCCTGACCCCAAATACCTCATGCCCGACCCGGTAGAAACGCTCAAAGCAGCAGAGGAATTGGTCAAACTCGGCTTCGTGGTCCTCCCCTACGTACACGCCGACCCGGTGCTGTGTAAGCGACTGGAAGAAGTTGGTACGGCTGCGGTGATGCCTTTGGGGTCGCCGATTGGGAGCAATAAAGGCTTGGTATCGCGCGATTTTTTACGTATAATTATCGAACAAAGTAGCGTTCCTGTCGTAATAGATGCAGGGATAGGCGCGCCATCTCATGCAGCCGAAGCCCTCGAAATGGGTGCAGATGCCGTATTAGTCAATACGGCTATTGCTGTTTCTCCTGACCCCATACGCATGGGCGAAGCCTTCAAACTTGCTGTCAAAGCAGGACGTATGGCACACGAAGCCCGACTCGCACAAACCTCTTCCCACGCTAATGCCAGTAGTCCTTTGACTGCATTTTTGGATTAGTGGTGGTGTGTTCGTGTATTCGTTGATTCGTTGATTCGTGTATTCGTTATTCGTTATTCGGACGCAAACCAGTAAGATGTCTTCGCCAAATTTTGAATTATAATTTATTGCCAAACACATTTTAAATAACGAGTAACAAATAACGAATACACGAATAACGAATAAACGAATACACGAATAACGAATAAACGAGTAACGAATAAACGAATAAACGAAATCTTATTTTTTAACACACTTTTATAGTTATGTAGTTTCATCGTTTTGAAAAAAAACATATATTGCAACGACATAACAAATCTTAAAAATCCTAAAATGTAAAAATATTAGCATATGAAAAAAATTATACTCTTTCTTTTGCTTTTTGCAGGTGCTCAAGTAGCAATAGCCCAGGACTGTGAACCCGATCCGCAATATGCCGATGCCCCTGCGGGAGTATATCCACTGCCGGATAGCGTGGGATCGCCTACATCTTCACTTCCAACGGGTTTTGAGAATCAACCTTATGAATTACTTTTTACTGCAGTAGTGCCGGATACGACAACTATCGAACTAACCCCCGGCAATCCTTCTTTATTGGACCTCGATAATGTTACATTAACTGATATAGAGGGTTTACCGCCCGGACTTTCATACAGTTGCAATCCTCCTGACTGTATATTTCCAGACGAGTCGCAAGGTTGTGTATTGATATCAGGTACGCCCACACAGGCAGGTACTTATTCCCTAATTGTCAATACTACGGTAGGTGTTGGTGTTGCGATGTTACCGGTCACTTTTCCGGGCTTGCTTGTAGCAGGTGAGTACAAAATCCTCATTGATGAAGACATTGCTGTTGATGATGTAAATAAAGATGTGCTTGGATTGGGGCAAAATATTCCGAATCCTTTTAGTGATGCCACTGAAATTCAGATAGACACTAAACTGTCCGGTTTATTTGATTTTAAGGTGTATAATGTGCTTGGAAAATTGCTGTATGATGAGAAAATCGTACTTTCGGCAGGAAAGAACACGATTACATTTGATGGTAGCAAATTACATTCAGGTATGTATTTTTATTCGGTAGGACAAGGTAATGACAGAGTGACGCGCCGAATGGTGGTGCATCGTCCGTAATTTATGGTTTCATGGTTCGATTGTTTTATGGTTTCATTGCTTGATGGTTAAAAGGAAGTTTTTGCTTCGCAAAAACCATGAAACAATCGAACCATGAAACCATGAAAGATAAAAAAAAGCGGTTTCAAAGTTGTCTTTGAAACCGCTATCATCTAACTAACCAATCACAATTGATTTCACAAAATTTAAAATCTAAAAGAATTTAACTCTTTATAAAACCAATTTACAGCATAACAAACAAAGACCATGCCTTGTTGTGAAAATTCGACGAAAGGCTTGTTTTTTCTGTTAGAATAGTGTCATAATTCGATAGATGATTTTAAAAGTAGAAAAAGTCGTATATATTTTACCTTGCAATTTAATCACAAATCATCAGAATAATTCCTCATTCCCCGCTCAAATTTATTCATCATCCGTTTTCGCAGTCGTTCCGGCTTAATGACTTCCATACCTTCCGCAAATCCGAATATCAAGCGTTCCAATTCAAAATTCAAAACAACTTCAATACGAATAATCACGCCTTGCTCATTCATTTCCAAGACTTCCTGAGTATGATGTAGCGGTTTCGTTAGTACATAAGGCGCATTATATTGGTCAATGAAAATTTCAACTGTTTCGACTTTTGAACCTTCATTTACAGTAACACCTACCGTGTGTTTGTAATGCTTTACGGGGTCAAAATCTTCATTTTCGATGTAATGTACGCTATCATCTGTTTCGATATTCTCAATTCTATCTAATGCCAGCGTCATAATATCCCGTCGTTCGCCTTTGACACCTAATAAGAACCAGCGATTATTAAATTCTTTCAACAAATACGCGTGAAATAGAAATTCCTGCGGCAATCGTGCCTTAAATGATTGATACTTGATACGCAGTACACGTTTGTGCAAAATAGCCTGATACAATCCATCAAGATAGGTCAGTCCTTTGAGGTTTTCATTTTTTTCAAAATCAATAATCGGTCTTTGTTTGGTTTTTTGTGTATGAACGTGGTCTTCCAGTTTCTGCACCATTCCATCCAACTCCCTGAAATGCGAAAACCCTTTAAATTGGCGTAGCAACTCCACCACTTCTGTCAGCTTACCCAAGTCTTGTTCTGTTAAGGGAATATTCGTAATACTATAATTTGGGTCTTCGTAAGTATAGTACTTTTTTTCGAGGACAATAATCGGCGCATTATAGCCGAGTTTGTCGCTTCGCATCATTTGAATGTCCGATTGTACGGTGCGTTTACTCACCCCTTTGTCGATACCTTCGTATTCATATAAGGCATCCGAACAGGCATCAATTAAATCCTCTAAAGTCCATTTCCTAAAACGATTTTGCAGACATTTATCTATCGTTTTATAGCGAATTAAGGCATTGCGATTTACGGGCATATTTTTATAACGATTAATGTATAACGATTAATGACATTATGATTAATGGACAACATATAATAATTTTCGCGTAGCGAGAATCAATCATTATTCGTTATACATTATTTAAGGTCACTCAAAGGAATCACATAACTCCACACCAAAAATCCTTCATTATCAAATACTTCAATCGTACACTCCCGTTCATGTTCTTCTCCGGCAAAGCTGACTCTGCCATAGTTTTGCTTCATATAAAGCGAACGCTTGCTACGCATTTTATTTTTCATCCGTCCGCCGGGATTGCCGAGACTCGTGAGGGGCGAACAGGTAAATTCGTAGAGTGGATAATGCTTTTTTCTGTGGTCAAAATTCAACTCCGTAAAGTGCCTGTCACCACTCATAAATATCACGCCCGTTATTTCTTCCTCTTTCAGAAAATCAAGAAAATCCTTGCGTTCATCTTTGAAGTCTGCCCAAGATTCGCCGCGTACTTCGGTGGGTAGCATCTGCGTACCTGCAATGATAATTTTGAAATTGGCATCGGACTTTTTGAGACGTTTTTTGAGCCAGTCCATCTGTGCTTCGCCAAACATTTCCTCCTCGTCTTTCGAGCGATAATAACGTCCATCCAACAAGAAAAACTCTACATCTTCATACCGAAAATGTGTAAAATTACCCGGCGTTTTCTTTTTACCATAATAAGGATTTGCCCAAAAATCTTGAAAAACCTGCAAAGACGTATCTTTCAAAGCATAAGTACTGTCACTATTGTTTTTTCCATAATCGTGGTCATCCCAAATTGCATATTGCGGGCGCGTCTGCATAAATTCGTTGATGTATTTATTGCGCCGCATTTTTACGTTTTTCAAAAACATTTTGTCATACGATTTCCATTCTTTATCAAGGTAATACGTATTATCGCCCAACCAAATCATAAAATCAGACGGCGTTTCTTTCATGCTTTTAAAGATAAAATCGCGGTTCTTTCCTTTCATCCCTTTATACGGATAAGGGAAGGCACAAGAACCCGTCAAAAAAGAAAAATTACGCATGATTTTCTCCGGTTCTTCGGGTGCAGATTCAGTTCTTTTCAAATTGATACGCACCGTTTTGTAATCTTGTACCATGCGGTTTTGCAGCTTGTATTCAATATCGCCGTAGCCCTTCGATTTGAGGTCGGTCAGCATCAATTCCAATTCAGGTGATGAAGGCATTTCAAACTTCGCCGCCTCTCCCATCGGCGATGCCGCATGTGGGATGCCTTTTACCAATACCCAAATCACAGCCGTACTATCTGTTTGGTGTCCGGGCATGGGTCCTGCTACGATGCTTGTTTGGGCATTGGTCATTAAGGGTATTAAACAAAAAAATAAGTATATAAAACGCATATTTTAAATGAGAATTGAGACGAAAGAGGCGAGAGCATTAAGAGAGGAGAGAAGTGAGAGATGAGATAAGAGACATAAGAGTGTTTTTTATCTAAGTCCTTAGGTCTCTCGTCTCAATTCTTATGTCTCTTATCTCTCGTCTCATCTCTCTCGTCTTATTTCTTACAAAAGTAAGTTTTATTTAGCGAAAAATAGTGTTGTAGTATCGTAGTATCAATGTGTTATAGTATTTTTGCGCCAAGCCGAATACACGAAATCCACCATAACACAATAATACAGCAACACAATAACACGATTATGATTCGGTATTACGAAAAAAATAATGGCAAACTCCGCGAGTTGGGCAGTCGTGCGCCTTTGTGTTGGATGCACATTGCGCCGCCTTTTACGCAAGCAGAATTGGAGAGTGTGTCGCAGCAACTCGACATCCCGCTCGATTTCCTGACCGACTCGCTGGATATTGACGAACGCTCACGTTATGAGCGCGAAGACGGTGTGCGCCTTATCGTCCTCAATACGCCTACGCCCAACAAAAGCGATGCCATGAACGCCGCCACTTATATCACCGTACCCATCGGAATTGTGTTGGCGAGTGACTATGTATTGACCATTACTGCGTTTGAAAATCCTGTATTACAGCGTTTTTTAGATAATAAAATAAAAAATTTCAACCCTGCCGAGCGCGAGGATTTCGTCCTTAAAATCCTCGAACAA
Source organism: uncultured Saprospiraceae bacterium (assembly GCA_937930625.1). Lineage (GTDB taxonomy): Bacteria > Bacteroidota > Bacteroidia > Chitinophagales > Saprospiraceae > JAHDEO01. The sequence goes on from CALHBW010000352.1 coordinate 9,743, forward strand.
AGTGTGTATTACTTCCTCAATTGCCTCAAAGACCTCAATAATAGACGCTATCAGATAGAAAAAGAGTTGTACGAAGCCAGTAATAATTCCCAACTCAAACAACTCCTCAGCATCGAAAAAAGTTTGGTTTACTTCGTTACTTCGCTTAGTGCCAACGACCTTTTGATGATGAAAATGAAACGCACCGACTTCCTCCAAATCCGCGAAGACGAAGACCTCGTTGACCTACTCGACGACATCGTAATTGACAACTCACAGGCAAATGAAATGGCAAACGTCTATGCCTCCATCCTTAGCGGTACGATGAACGCCTTCGCCTCGATTATCTCCAACAATCTCAACATGGTTATCCAACGGCTTACTCTTGTCACTATCATTCTTATGGTGCCGACACTCGTAGCGAGTTTTTTCGGAATGAATATCAAAAATGGTATCGAAGAATGGACACCTGCCTTTCCGATTATTTTAGTCGTTTCTGTATTGCTTTCCTTAATTGTCGCTTGGATTTTTCGTCGTCGGCAATTGTTTTGACGGGCTTTTCATTTGATTCACGATGGGTTAAAACCCACCGCTTTTGCGAATTTAACTTGAATATCACATGAGCGCAGGGTTTCAACCCTGCGCGAATAAACCGCAAGTATTCACCACAATTCCCTGTCACTTCTCCTTAATTTGATGATATTTTAAAAATTATCAACAAAAGTTATCAACATTGTTAACAACAATTGTTAACAAAATTAAATCACTGAAAATCAAGTGCTTAATAAAGTTATCCACAATAAAATAACAAATGTGGAAAACTTAGTTTGGTTTTTCCTCTCTCACCTATTAATTTTGTGTTTACAATTTAAAGCAATGATTAGCTTCGCTTGAGTTTTAAAGATAAAACCTTTGTTTTATCCGCAATCATCATCAATCTTCAATCTCTATGGTAAGCTAATAACTGTACTGACGACTTTTCCCGAATCAAGTACGGGACAGGTAGCCGTCGCAAACAGATGCTTGCCCAGACCTAACTTTTACTCTTAAACATCGCAAGATGCTTTATGGGTAACTCCATTTACGTAACATGGACTTCCAGTCCGTCATGCGAATGGAACGGGTGACTATATTGTCAAATAACTTATGAAAAAAGTGTCCGCATTGAACTTGTGCTTGACACTTGAACTTGAACTTGAATATGACCACAGCAGCAGCACACAACGAGCCGATTTTAATGGAAAATCCCAACCGATTTGTATTATTTCCCATACAACACGACGACATCTGGGCATTCTACAAACAATC
>CALHBW010000353.1 GCA_937930625.1 uncultured Saprospiraceae bacterium
ACGATACCCTTGCCTCGTTAAAACAAAAACCGGACACATGAATCGTAAGATTTACATTGCATGGGCATTGTGCATAATCGCCCAAACCATATATGCACAACCCATTGAGAATGTTTATTTTAGTGCGGACAGAGGGCTTTATGATGCTCCCTTATTTGTTTATTTGCAGACAGATGAGGCGAGTGCTACCATCGTATATACCCTTGATGGTTCCGAACCCGGCACTTCTAATGGCACTACCTATACACTCCCCATTTTTATGGAAGCGACCACCCTTGTCCGTGCCATTGCTTACACAGCTACGGACACTACGGAGGTCATTACCTCCTCCTATATTTATCCTGATGAGGTCTTGGATGCTGCTATAAATCAGCAATTAACAGCATCTTTACTAGATATTCCAACGATTTCTATTGTCACAGATTTTGTGATAAATTCGGGTGACCCTGTGCGGGGATCTGTCGAGTTTTTGTATCACAACGGGCGTAAAAATCACCAAGCCAATGTTGGCATCAGACATACAAATGGCGGAGATGCTAATGTCTATGACAAAAAGACTATGAGGCTATATTCTCAAAGTCAATATGGTCAAAAAAAGCTCCAACATGATATTTTTTCAGCCTCGCCTTACGGTGATTTTGCGACCAACGAATTTGATAAACTTAACCTGCGTTATGGCTCGCAGGATAATATCGTCAATAGTGATTGGTGGCAAATCGGACCGACCGTATTTCTCCGCAATCGCTGGGGCTACGATAGCCAACTGGCAATGGGCTGGAACTCGCCACATGGCACTTACATGCACGTATATGTGAATGGCGCATACAACGGCATGTACCACATCCACGAACTGCCCGATGAGAGTTTTCAGGAAGAATATCGTGGTGGAAAAAAAGAAGAATACGATGTCATTAAAAATGGTCAGGTCGCAGAAGGAACATCAGCCGCATGGACAACTGCCAATGCAAAACTGACAATCGGTAATTATGCAGGTTTTGCCGAAGATGTGGATATTGAAAATTATATGGATTACCACCTCCTTTCGTGGTATCAAGGCAATACGGATTGGCCCCAAAACAATTGGTATATGGCGCGGCGACGGGCATCCGGCGAAAAATTTCAATTCTTTCAATGGGATTTGGACCGAACCCTCCTTGACCCTTATACCGACCCGCAACTCGTATTTAGTGCAGGATTCAACATTTCGCTAATTATGCAAAATCCTGATTTTGAGATAATTATGCGAGATAGAATTTATAAACACTTCTTTCGTGATGGCGCATTGACTGCTCAAAAGGCAACAGAACGGTTTCAATACCGCGTCAGTGAGATACGAAAGGGGGTGATTGCCGAAACCGCCCTTTGGGGGAATAGCCAAGCCGACTGGCTCAATAATATTGATTGGTATTTGAATGAGTATTTTCCTAATCGCAGCAATTTCGTGCTTAATGAATTGGTCGCTGCCGGGTACTATCCGACCTTTGACCCGCCGGTGTATAGTCAGTTTGGCGGTCAAGTATATCCCGGCTTTCAACTCACACTGCTCAACCCCAATAATCAAGGTACAATTTACTACACTACGGATGGCACTGACCCTCGCGCTTCGGGCGGCGGCATATCGCCTTCGGCACAGCAATATACCACACCTTTTACATTGCCGGGCAGCGTGGTGGAGGTACGTGCGCGGGTATTGCTCAATTCGGAATGGAGTGCATCTTGTCCCGTTGTATTTCATTTCCCACAAGATTATTCTCCGCTTGTTATCAATGAAGTAAATTATCATCCGGGAGATTCGATAGTCGCAAATGACGGTGATAATTATGAATTTATCGAAATAAAAAATAATGGTACGGATGCGATTTATCTGGCAGATGTGAAATTCACAGCAGGGATTCGTTTTACATTTGATAAAAATGCAGTCATACAGCCGGATAGCTTCATCGTATTGGCACGCGATAGTACAGCTTTCCTGCAAAAATATGGTTTCAGGGCAGATGGAGATTATGCCGGAAAATTGAGTAATGACGGCGAGCTAATCGCACTGTCCGACCCTTTTGACAATCTCATCGACAGCGTATTGTATAATGACGTCATAACATGGGATACGCTCGCAGATGGTTATGGTTATTCACTCGAATTAATTAATCCTGACTTTGATAATGCACTGGCTGTCAGTTGGCAACATTCACAAAGCGAATGTGGTACACCACGTGCTGAAAATACTCTTCAGTGTTCAATTTCGTCTTTCGAGGTCATTATTAATGAAATAAATTATAAATATACCGAACAATTTGCTGCCCTAAATGCAGATGATTGGGTCGAATTGTATAATAATTCGACCTTTTCTTACGACCTCAGTGGTTGGTCTATTATTGATTCGGATTCGACCTATATTATTCCTGCGGGTACAATAATAGCAGCCGGAGCATATTTGGTATTTGCAAGAGATACAACACTATTCAAAAACGCACATCCGAATGTGAATGTGGTGGGACCTACAGGATTGGGATTTAGTAGTGTAGGCGATATGATTGCACTGCTCGACCAATCGGGTTGCCCTGTCGATGGGCTTAATTTCGGCATAAACGGTACATGGGCAAGTACACCCGCCGGACAAGGACCGACCTTGTCCTTGCTTTCTCCTACATTGGATAATGCGGAAGGTGTAAGTTGGTCTGCTTCCGGCAATTATAGCGGTACACCGGGGCGTCTAAATTCCTTTAACATCTGCAATACGCCTAATTCTATCATTATCAATGAAATAAATTACAAATCACCTATTTCGCCTTTTGCAGATGATTGGGTCGAATTGCATAATACGACTACAAGCAGCATTGATATCTCCAACTGGGAATTTCACGACAATAACAACTTTTACATAATTCCTGATGAAACAGTAATTCCGGCAGGAGGATTTTGGGTTATTGCGAGAGATACTGTCAATTTTAAGCATGTATTTCCTTCGGTAAATGATTATATCGGAAATCTTGGTTTTGGCATGAGCAGCAACGGCGAAACCGTCGGACTCTTTGACGAATACCGCTGCCTTGTCGATATGGTAGATTACGATAGTATGTCCCCCTGGGTCACTGAACCCAATCAGACCGGTCCCACTTTATCACTCATTTCGCCTAATTATGACAATGACCTTGCAGGGAGTTGGGTGGCTTCCACGCAAGGCGGCGCAGCAAACGGTACACCTGCCGCTCCCAATAATATCAGCGACCCTTGCACCAACGAGATAACCGATGTTGTGATTAATGAAATTAATTATAATCCCAATTCAGGCAGTGATTCCGGCGATTGGTTAGAATTATACAATGCTTCACCTTTTTCGGTAGATATTTCGGGTTGGAAATTGCATTACGAAAACAGTGCCTACACCATTCCTTCTGGTGTTATCATTGCACCAAATGATTTTTTGGTACTTGTCGAAAATATCTGGCTATTCAGCAGTCAATTTCCTACTATAAATAATTTTATCTCTGTACCTGCTCTTGAATTAAATAATGATACAGATAGGCTTTTTCTCTATTCTGACCTTTCTTGTATGATTGATTCAGTAACATACAGCGACAGTAGTCCTTGGCCCACAGGTGCAGATGGTTTCGGTGCTTCCCTTTCGGTCATCAATCCCATTTCGGACAATGCCAACCCTATCAATTGGATGGCACTACAAGGCATAAAAACTCCCGGAAGTAGCAATGAAATAGTATGTGGTCCCGGCGAACCATTTATGAACCTCCAATTATGGCTAATGGCAAATGTAGGCATCTCAAATGTCGCTGATAATGCAACAGTACAGACTTGGAGTGACCAAAGCCCCCATGGAAACGACGCTACACAATTTATCAATACAGATATTCCACGCTATTATTCTGATATTATCAATGGTTATCCGGTAGTGCAATTTGATGGGATTGACGATTGGATGAAAATTAATAATCTCGCACAAACACTTTCAGGAGAAGCCACCTTTTTTGCAGTCATTGCTCCCGAAGCAGATACTGACGACGGTTATTATTTATCCACTAATTTTGGTGGTAATAATCGTATTAAATTTGGACACCGATTCAACGGAGAATTGATTTATGATGATGATGTCACTTCACTTTCTACAGATAATTACATAGATGAAAAGTTAATTGTATCCTGTAATATTACGCCCGATATTCGCGCAGAAGGATATATCAACAGTACACAAGCTGTCCCCTGGACAACTAGTATGAGTAGTTCGGGCGCGGACCGCGCTTCATTGGGACAAGAATTTGATTATAGTGGTAGTGACAATGAGACTTCTAATCATTGGAAAGGCGGTTTGGCAGAATTGATTATTTATAATAAAATACTAACCAATGACGAAAGACATCATATCGAATCTTACCTTGCTATAAAATACGGCATCACCATTGATGTAAGCAGTCATATTTATTATCGACATGCCAATTATCCTAATAATATTGCCGGTGTAGGTATGGACCTGACTCAATGTTTGCTCCAGCGTGAGTCTATGAATGTACACGAAGGAGCTATGGTCAAAATGGAAACGGCTGATGGTTTGAATCAAGGTGATTTTCTGGTTTGGGGGCATGATGGAGATACAACAGCGGTCACTACTTTACAAATTCCAAGTACTACCAGAGAGCGTCTTGCCCGCACATGGCGGGTCACTGAAACAGGTGATGTAGGTAAAGTCAATGTTGGGTTTGATGTAAATGGATTGGGTTTGGATTTGAGTGATTTAAATGATTTTGCTATACTCATTGATAGCGATGATGGCGATTTCTCGAATGCCCGTACTCATTTTCAGGGACGCCATATTAGCGGAGACATCATTATCTTCAATAATGTTGAATTTGATGATGATGATTGGTTTACTTTAGCCATCAAGCAACAAGCGTGTCCAAGCAATGACATCCTTGTGCCTGCTTCAGTATGCTACCTCACTCCTACCCCATTTGCCCCTAATGTTGGCACGCCGGATGCAACTTATCAATGGTATTTCGGATTAGGAAACCCGTTGTCATTCACAGGTGCCAATGCCTCTACCTACTGGGCAAGTGGAGGTACATTTGATGTGCAGCTTGCCATCGAATACCAACATTGTACAGATACCATTAATAAAAATATTGTGGTAGAAATATGTAGCGACTATCCGGAAGCAGTATTTGATTTTTATCAAATAAATGAAGATGCTTCACTCACGAGCAATGTTTTAAGCAATGACGATGACCCTTACGGTAATAATCTGACCTTAGTGACTACACCGATTAGTGATGTCTCCAATGGCACATTGGTTTTAAATTCAGATGGTAGTTTTAGCTACGTTCCCAATCCCGAATTTTCAGGTACAGATAATTTTACCTATCGGGTTTGCAATGATGGTCAGCCTGTTTTTTGCAACACAGCTGATGTAGCTATCAATGTCGTCAACATCAATGACAGTCCGATAGTCGTCAACGATAGCATTAGCATTACCAATGACAGCATTGCTATCGGCAATCTACTCCTCAACGACATCGACATAGAAGGGCATAATCTAATAATGACCACTACTCCAATTACATTTCCGCAAAACGGCAACGCCATCTTGCAGAGTGACGGTGCTTACTTTTATTTTCCAAATGCAGGTTTTATAGGTCTTGATTCATTTACCTATCAGGTCTGTGATGATGGCATGCCGCAGTCATGTTCGGAAGGAAGTATGTACATCAATGTAGAAGCGGTCTGTCTTAATATTGATTTACATGTTTGGCTCGAAGGCGCGTATGATAATGGTGCGAATATGCGTACTGACCTCAACACACTCCGAAAAATACTACCCGGACAAAGTTTCTCTGCTCAAACCGGACAGCCATATACCATAGCTCCATGGAACTATAACGGAACAGAAGGAGCTACATTTACGGATGCCGATTACAGCACCGAAGTCGTTGATTGGGTGTTGGTGTCTTTTCGCACGGATATAGCTAAAGCGACTGAAATCAAGATGACGGCAGCACTGCTTTTAAAGAACGGACAGATACAATTTGTAGAAGATTGTGTATTGACTAACAGTGTATCTTCACCGCTCTATATCGTTATCGAACATCGCAATCATATCGGAGTGATGTCACCTGTTCCCATAGCTATTTCGGGACGTTCACTCGTCCATGATTTTCGCGCAGCCGATTCATACCGCGATGCCACTAGCTTTGGACAGAAACAAATCGGCGTGAATTGGGGCATGTTTGCAGCCGACGCTTCTCAGGCAAATGATATGGTCAGCTATGACATTAATGGTACAGATAAATCCATATGGACAATTGACAATGGATTGTCCGGTTTATATTTGCGAACTGATTTTAATTTGGATGGTGATGTGACGGGACAGGATAAGATATTTTGGGCAGAGAATAACGGTATTTCGTCGAGAGTGCCTAAGTAGGTGAATTTCCAAAAATCAAATTCCAAATTACAAGGTTTTGATTTTTGGAATTTGTTTATTCCGGTGAATCATCTCTGAAAATTGCCTGAATTTCTTCAATGGAAATGCCTAATAATCCGGCGATTTCTTCGTCTTTTAAGCCGTTTTCACGCATGGATATGATATATTTTTGGGTAATATTTTGAGTCACTTTCTCTGTGACCTCTTCCGTCACTTTCTCCGTCACCTCTTCTGTGACTTCTTTAGTAACTCTTTCCGTCACTTCCTTTGTCACTTTTTCCTCACGCTCGTCGGCAGCTTGTTCGCTGTACCATTGAATGATAGCTTCTTTTACGCCCATAGTTTATTCCAGTGAATCACCTTTAAATATAGCTTGAATCTCTTCTATCGAAATACCTAATAGCCCAGCGATTTCTTTGTCTTTCAAACCGTTTTCACGCATGGATATAATATATTTTTGGGTAATATTTTGAGTCACTTTCTCTGTAACTTCTTCCGTCACTTTCTCTGTGACTTCTTCCGTCACTTTCTCTGTGACCTCTTCCGTCACTTTCTCTGTGACCTCTTCCGTCACTTTCTCTGTGACCTCTTCTGTGACTTCTTTAGTAACTCTTTCCGTCACTTCCTTTGTCACTTTTTCCTCACGCTCGTCGGCAGCTTGTTCGCTGTACCATTGAATGATAGCTTCTTTTACGCCCATAGTCTTGGTTTTGCCTAAAAAGTTGTCTAATTCCTTTTCAAAAATAAGATTTTTTTGTGGCTTTTCAAAACGTATGTATTTTTTTATAAAATTTAAAAGAACTTCTATAAGGTCTCTATCGTAACCCTTTTTCATCAAGCGGCGAATCAGGTCAAATTTCAGACTTATCAGCCCTTCATCCGTTATTTTTTTGCGATTTTTTTTAATGCCGTACCAAGCTGTTTCCAAGACCACGGCAATCGGGTTGTCTATATCGTGAAAATCTTCCGGTTGTTTTTCCAATAATTTGTACGTATTGAACTCATACACATTACGCGTACCAAAGTGGTTAATTTCGTATGATTTAGGATGAAATTGCATATTATCATCAGTAAAAATGGCAAGCGCGGTAGTCGGCATTCCGTATTTATCCAAAATCCTGTAAAAATAGGTAAACATCCGTTTGCCAAAATTCAAATCAACATAGCCTTGTACTTCTATGTGAATTAAAAACCATTTGGGAACTCCGCTTTTCGTATATACCTGCACGAGTTTATCGACATAACGCTGCCCTTTACCGAGGTCGGCAGTAATCTCTGCAAGCTCCTTATCCAAAAATTTGACACCCTTCGAGAAATCAATTTCATCTGCCCATTTTCCGAAGAAAAAAATAACAAGATACTCTATCAAATCCTCAATAATACCTTTCCAAAGCATGTCTTGCAGCGTGTATTTAGGTTTCTTTTTGCTCATAGTGAATTTATATTTATAGATAAAATGAGTTGTAAATCTACATCATACACCTCATTAAACCATTCAATTTCCCTTGTTTTTTATTTTTTAAAACTAAAGTTTCCAGTCGATTATCCAATTCAAGGTGAATCTCGGTGATATTATTTTCAGCAATTAAGGCATAATCATTTTTCGGAATTAAATACGCAACTTCCACCAACCACACCGAATCACAACAAGTCTGATAAGCATCCGAATGAAGCAATTCTTTGGCGTATAAAACAACCTCTTGACCATCTGCAAATACGAGCGTGAGTCTAGCGTCTTTTTTTATCGAAAATCCCGTTTCTTTTGTTTCAAAATGAACATCAAGGAAGAGGTCGTCCTTGGATTTTCGCATTTTAGCAGCGAGTGTTTGATGGACGGTGTACCCTCCCACAAGTATCTGTGAGCGTGTTTGCGTTTGATTGGTTTTAGGAATATAACGACATTGAGCAGTCAGTACATTCGCACAAAACAACATAAAAAAAGCATTGACAATCAGTAAAATATACTGATTGCCAATGCTTTTATGCTGAATAAAAATTTTCATAAAAATAAAACCTCTAGTCTCTTGTCTCACATCTCTCGTCCCTATTTAGGCTACCAATGAACGGTCAATCACTTCTGCCAATCTTCCAAACACTTCATCAATTCCACCTACACCATTGACAGTATGTGTTTTATCTTTTTTCTCGTAATGTCCCGCAACGATAGCCGTAGTTTCCTTATATACACTCAAGCGATTACGGATGATACTTTCGTCAGCATCGTCACTTCGTCCTGATGTTTTGGCGCGATTGAGCAGTCGTTTTACGATTTCTTCATCATCTACATCAAGTGCTACGAGTGATGTAATTTCCTGACTGTTCGCCATCAACATAGCGTCCAAAGCCTCCGCCTGTGGTATCGTGCGCGGAAAACCATCGAAGATATAGCCCTTCACATCAGGATTTTCTTGTACCTTCTTTTTGAGCATACCGATAGTCACTTCGTCGGGTACGAGTGCGCCCTTGTCCATATAACTTTTAGCTTCCAGACCAAGTGGTGTTTTATTACCGATTTCGCTGCGAAACAAATCACCTGTGGAGATGTGGAGCAAATTATATTTTTCAACCAAGTTGGTTGCTTGTGTTCCTTTACCGCTTCCCGGAGGTCCGAATAAAATTAAATTGATCATGGTAGATTTATTCTTGTCTGTTCTCTTTTTGAAAAATTTTGAAAAAAAGGATTGTAAAGATAACATTTTCGTATAGATTTAACCTTTTTGTTGTCATAAAGTTGAATGAATAATACAAAATTGTTGGGGATTTTCCAAAAAAAACTTTGCATAGACAAAATCTAAACCCATCTTCAGTCCGTTCAATCCATATTGTATATCTTTGTCACAATGTCCGAATGGCTAAAAAAAATAACGAATGTTTATCCGCTACATCCCTTTTTGATGGGTTTGTACTTTACTTTGTATGGTATCAATCAGTACGAAACGCTCTTTGTTGAAGCAAAAGATGTGTTGGTGCTTTGGGGCAT
>CALHBW010000354.1 GCA_937930625.1 uncultured Saprospiraceae bacterium
GTAGCTGCACCTACGCACGAAGCAGCAGTTGACCGCATTTTTGAATTGAAAAATCGCCCAAGAGATTTTAATTTGCCCATCATGGTCCCCGAGGCAGAGATGCTACATGATTTGGGCTTGGAAATCAACCAACACGCCCAAGCCTTATTGGACTCAGAATACATTCCGGGCGGCTTGACTTTGATATTGGGCTTTAAAAATAATGCAGCACGTCCGGCATGGTTAGAGGGGCGGCATGAAGTAGCCATTCGCATTCCGAATCACGATTTTATGCTCAAATTGCTAGCGCAAACCGGACCACTACTTGCTACAAGCGCGAATCGGCACAAAAGTAAAATCAACATGTGCATCCTCCCCGAAATTCTGGAAGACCTACACAGCCAACCCGACCTCGTAGTGGACGGCGGTGTACTTTCAGGCAGGTCATCAACGATTATTAATTGCCGCTACAAAGAAATCTCTATGGAACGACGCGGCGATATTACTATACAACAAATTGAAAAGGTACTAATGAGTAAATGAATAAATGAGTAAATGAGTAAATACTTCAATTCAATTGATTTAGTGATATTTACTCATTTATTCATTTACTAATCTACTCATTTTCATTAAAAAATGAGTTATATACTTGGCATAGAAACTTCTTGTGATGATACGGCGGCGGCGATTGTCAACCGCGAAGGAGATGTATTGTCGTCGGTTATTATTAATCAGAATAAAATACATAGCGATTTCGGGGGTGTTTATCCTGAATTTGCGTCTCGCGCACACATTCAAAATATTATCCCTACCATTAATCAAACGCTGAAAGATGCGTCGATAGAACTGTCGGAAATCAGTGCGATAGGTGTGACACGCGGACCGGGTTTGATAGGTTCGCTGTTGATTGGGGTGAATACGGCTTTGGCATTGGGTATGGGTTGGCAGAAGCCCGTAATTGGTATCAATCACTTGCGCGGACACTTGCGTAGCGCAGAGTTGGAGCGCAACGAAATTGTGTACCCTACGATGATGCTTTTGGTGTCGGGCGGACATACTTTTTTGGCGTATATGCCTTCCAAATTTGAAATTCAACTACTCGGCGAAACGCGTGATGATTCGGTGGGTGAAGCCTATGATAAGGTCGGGCGAATGTTGGGCTTGGATTTTCCGGCAGGTCCGATAGTGGATAGATTGGCAAAGTCGGGTACGGCGAATATTGCCTTTCCCCGTCCATTGATTAATCAAGCTTTAGAATTTTCTTTTTCGGGATTGAAGTCGGCAGTTGCACGATATTTAGCGAGTATTGAAACGCCTGTTACAGAGGATATTTGTGCATCTTTTGTAGATGCAGTGATGGAGATTTTGATTGTAAAATGTAAACGTGCGTTGAAAAAATATTCCTGCAAATCGCTCGTTATTGTAGGAGGCGTAGCTGCAAGTCCGCAGTTGCGCGAAGGTGCGAAGGAAATATGTGATGAGCGCGGTATCAAACTCTGTCTGCCACCTCTAAAATGGTCAACCGACAATGCCGCCATGATTGGATTGGCAACTTGGGACTACCTCGACAAAGAAATGTATATCACCCCAAGCCCCATTTCAAGATTACCACTAACGGAGTTTTAATAATGCTTAAATGATGCAATGCTTAAATGCGACAATGATAATGAGTGAATGAGCGAATTTTGAATGAGTGAATATTACACCTGTGTCCTATGTTTTTTTATAAAAACAAATTGAATCGCATACAAAAACATTCGGCTCATGTAGGAAATCAGGTGGAATGTGAAGCAAGCCCAAATCCTATAAGGTTTTCGAAAACCTTATAGGATTGATTATCAGAATTTTATCCAAATTTAAAATAAAAACCAGTCTGTATTCCACCTGATTTCCTACATGAGCCAAACATTCACTCATTCAGTCATTCAAAATTCACTCATTGTCATTACCGCATTGCATCATTTAAGCATTTAAGCATTAATATGAACACAGAAATCCAACAAATTATCCCCGTCTTGCAAGCGGACGGGTTGATTATTTTACCGACAGATACCGTTTGGTGTTTAGCTTGTAATGCCTTGAATGAGAACGCTTTAGCGCGAATGTTTGCGATTCGGGCGCGTGAAAGTGACTTTGCTTTGTTAGTGGATAATTACGCTCGATTGCAACCGCATGTAGCACGTATTCATCCGAAAGCGACGGCAATAATCGACTATCACGACAGACCGCTGACGATTATTTATGAGCAAGTAAGAGGCTTGCCGGAAGCTACATTGGGAGAAAAAGACAGCATCGGCATACAGATTACGAAAGATGGTTTTTGCAAATCATTAATCAAAGAATTGGATGCGCCATTAGCAATTATGGCAGCGCATTATCCTGATGAACCCCGTCCACAAAATTTTTCCGAAATCAATACAAAACTCCTCCAAGCGGCTGATTATGTAGTCAAATACCGTCGTGAAGAAATCGAAAAATACGACTTACCCACCATGCTCCGCATCAAAAAAGATGGCGAATTGGTCTTCCTGCGAAAATAAGAGGGAGAGAAGATAGACGTGAGAAAAGAGATAGGAGACAAGAGTTTTACTCTCGTCTCACCTCTCTCGTCTCACCTCTCTTGTCTCTTGTCTCACGTCTCATCTCTCTCCTCTAATTATGATAAGCCGTATTATGCGCGAGTGTTGCGCCACATTTTCCACAAGCCACTGCTGAACCTCCGCCACCGTCACAACCTTTTGGGCAGGTATAGTGCCATACGCCGTTGGCATTTTGTGGCGGTTCTGGTGCTCTCGGTGCGTTACCGATAGGTGCAGCAGCCGTTGGCGCAATGGCAGGTGAGGCAAATGGATTATTAGCGGCAGGTTGGTTGAGTGTGGGGGGAGGTGTGGTGATTGTTGGTGTAGTTGCTGCGTTGCCACTGTGGTATGCGCTGTTGTGTGCGAGTGTTGTACCGCATTTTGGACAAGGCATTGCCGTACCTGCGCCATCCGCACAACCATTGGGGCAAGTGTAGTGCCACACACCCTCCGAGTTTCGTGCTGCTTCACCTTTTGCGTTGGGTGCATTGACGTCAGTTGTTGGTGTTGTTGTTGTTGCAGGAGCAGGAGTGACGGCTACATCGCCGGAAGAATTGGCTGCATTATCGGTAGTATCGCCACCGCCACAAGCTGTAAATAACATCACTATAATTGCAAATGTGAGTATTTTATAAATTGACATAGTAGATAATTTTGAATGGATAAATGTTGAATTTCTAATGATTTAAAATGTTGAAAATCAATTGCAGAAACAACATTTGTTCGTTATTCGTTTCTTAAAAAAGCTAATATAGCATTATTTAGGGATAAACCAACTTGAAGGAGTAAGTATTCTATGGCAATTGTATGAAAATAACGTTTTGATTCTTTTATAAAAAACTTCATCCTCAACCTCAACTTCAACCGCAAAATTAAGTTCAATTTCAATTTTTAATTTGCCTTTGGCAAATTCTTATTTGAAATTGTGGTTAAGGTTGTAGTTGAAAAAAAATAAGCAAAATATTTTCATGCGATTGCCATAGTTAAGTATTCCACTTCCTTTAATTAATTACTTGATTTTCGCTTCGCAAATTCCGCTTCAATGATTTCATTCAATTCGCTTGTATATCTCCGAAATTCCGGACTTTCTTGTTGGAGTGTTTTTCTAATTTGGGCTAAAATTTTGTAGGCATTTTTAAATTCTTCTCGTTTTTGGGGGATGATTTCCAGTTTCAATCGTTTTCTGAAAAATACAGTGCGAACCTCTGAGATCATCCAAGAATTATTTGGTGTATATCTTTTGATGAGTTCAAAAACAAAGGATTTTTGTGGGAATTGAAAAGTATCGCTTCCACCTAAATATTTATCGAGCAGACTCTCAATAACTGCCCTCAAATGTGCCTTTTCCTCCATACTCCGCTCTATGGATTTGACAGATTGAAAAATAGATTTGGACAGCCAATCTTTTCCCGAATACTTGTTTTTTATGGCTAAACGATAGTTTTTGTATTCATTTTTAATAAGATTGTCGAGGTATGATTTGGTATCTTTAAACAGCACTAACTCAATGAAGTCATTGATAATCAGGTCTAAAAGCGTTAATTCAATTGTGTGGTGTGCTATTTTCGCCCAGTCTGAACCCAGCTCAGTAAATGAACTATTGGTGATAGGCACTTTTCCGGCGATAACCATTCCCGGGTGTTCGGTGATGTTTTGTTGGGCATTTATTTGGACTTCATGTTCTTCTATACGAGTTCTTTTATAGAAGTCGATGCCCAAAAATTTGGTTTGGTGAATGATTTGCTTGTGTATTGGCATATTTATGAATCTTCGTTGTTAATTACATAATAAACGCAGTCCCGCAATCGCTTATTATCCGTCAATTTTGTATGAATAAAAGTTCCTGCTTGCTCCATCCCAATTTTTTCCATCACACGTATAGACGGCAGATTTATCACACTAGCTACCGCATAAATTTCCTCCAAATTTAGCATTTCAAAAGCATATTTCAAGCAACGTTTCGCGCCCTCCGTAGCGTAGCCTTTCCCCCAAAATGATTTCGCCAATCGCCAGCCAATATCCGTACAAGGCGTAAATGCTGCTTCATATGTTTGATAAGCTAAACCAATAAAACCAATACATTCGCCTACATCTAATGTGTCAACTGCAAAATATGTATAAGCCTTTTCTTCAAAATGTTGCGACAATCTTTGCATGAGTTTTTGAGAAGATTCGTGTGTCAATGTGTTTGGAAAAAAATCCATCACATCCGCATCTGCGTTCATGGCAGCGAAGGCATCAAGGTCGCTATCTTGCCAATTACGAAAGCCCAATCTTTCTGAAGTGAACAGGTAATTCATAATAATGATTAACGATTAATTTAGGTTCTTTGACAATTTTTGCAAATAGTGTCTCACGCGGAGAACGCAGAGGTCGCAGAGAATTGATTATCAGTACTCTGCGTTCTCTGCGAACTCTGCGTGAAAAGACCGTTTTATTGAATTTGTAAAAATTGTCGAAGAGTCTAATGCTTAGTGATTAATTTTCTCGTTCTAAGGTCAACTTAAATACAAAAATAAGGGTTTATTGATTAATCATTAACTGTTAATCATTAATCGTTAAAAATCATGCGAATTTCTATACAATATCCATCAAAAACCACTTTAGACCATTTTCATCAACAAGAAAAACAACTCCCATACACCTACCCCGAAATTGGCGCATCTGCCACCGAAACCCTCTCCAATTACGACAATGATTACAACCACACCATCATCGGACAAGGCGAGCAAACATGGCAAAATGCTAAACAAGCCCTCCGCGATTGGGCGCATTTTCCGTCGGGATGGACAAAGATTTATCCCATCGCGCCGCTTAAAAAAGATGAAGTCGTGGTCGTGATGATTCACTTGTGGGGGATTTGGTGGAAAAACAGCTCACGCATCGTATATACGTGGGATGAACCCAATAAATTCGGCTTCGCTTACGGCACCTTGCCCGGACATTTTGAAGCGGGAGAAGAAGTATTTTGGGTAGAAAAAAATGATGAAGGAGAGGTCAGTTACCACATTCGCGCCTTCTCTAAGCCGCGTTTCTGGATGGCGAGGTTAGGTTATCCAATAGCGCGAATGTATCAGCGAAAATTTGTGGTCGAATCATTGAATACAATGAAAATAATGGTTAATGATTAATGGTTAACGGTTAATTTTCTAATTTCGCGCAGCAAAATATCTATGAACTTTTGTTTTATCTAAAACTCACCTTGCATTTCCAGAATACAAGGTGAGCTTTAGGTGAATTTCATTACGAATTTAAAATACGTCAGCACGTCAACACGTCAGCACATCAGCACGTCAAAATGGCAAAAATATCCATCAATTTATCCTCCGGAAATATAGAAAAAGCCCCTGAAAGCGATGTCATTGTCGGCATTGATTTGGGGACAACGAACAGCCTTGTGGCATATATGCGCGAGAGTGAAGCGGTTGCTGTGGCAGACGATTCCGGTAAAAATACACTCGTACCTTCCGTAGTGCATTTTACTGATAATGAGCAAATTATAGTCGGTGCGGAAGCAAAAAAATATTTGTTGACCGAACCGCAAAATACCATTTATTCCGTCAAGCGATTGATGGG
>CALHBW010000355.1 GCA_937930625.1 uncultured Saprospiraceae bacterium
GGATGAATAGGGTCTTGCATACCCGTAAGTCGGAAAAAGGCAAAGGGAAAAAGCACCACCCAAGCCCCCCAAAGTATATTATACACAGCAGCGAGGCGCATCACTGTTTTCATCCATTGTTTACTTTCCATAATGTAGAATAGTTAAAATCAAAACCAAAGTCCACGCGACAGTACGCATCCAATTGGTACGAACTAATTGTTTTCGTATTATTATAGTTTCGGCTAATGTATCAATCTTAGCATGTAGAGGAACAGAAATAAAAAATGTCACCGCCCAGACCATGACGATTAAACCTAATCCGACAAAAGAACTGAAAGACGGTTGAGAGTAAGAAAGGAATAAATATAAAGAGAGTTGGCTTAACATCAAAGGCATGACAATGATGGTAATTCTACCTGTATATGCCTGATGCCATTTTTTCAAGTCAGATTCATTATAATAGAGAAAGCCCGGATAAATGACTATTTGAACCAGCCAAATAAGCGTACAAAGGGCAGTATCTACGATGATTTTGAGTAAGTCTATAGCCATAAATAGTTGGGTTTAACTGGACTTTGGACATTGGGGAATTCGGAAACCGGGTAATTGGCTACCCGCCTAACTTTGCCTAAAGCGAATACTCGTCAGACGAATTCCTTTATTCAGTGCGAATGTTTTATGAGACAAATCACTACATTTCACAAAAACCTTCGTCAGACGAGTAATATCTTGCAAGCAAGATTAGACCGATAGCCGGACAATTAGATAAAGCCCTCATTATCAATAATTTGCATTAGTTTATGTTTTATTTAAAATTATTTTCATTATAACTTTTATTACACTGATAAATAACGAATTATGCCTTCGTTAGCCCAATTTCCCAATTTCCTAATTTCTCAATTTCCCAATTTCCCAGTTACCTAATCTCCAAAGTAAGTTAATCAAAAACTCACCCCCCTCACCAACTCAAACGGATTCACCCCATTCAAATTCACCGTAAAGCCAACCCGATTAAAGTAGCTGCCGCTGCGCGATTTTAGTGCATTATTCAATCGTTCATTGCTCACAAGCGGTAAGTAAACACCTGCCAAGCCATCCCAAAACTCCACTGCCAAGCCGCCGCTATACATAAATTCGTAGTTGAAATCTGCCGTTACCGAAGGCGCAGTATTTTTGAAATAACCAATGTCAAAATAAGGTTTTAGTGGCAAATTCAAGGGTAAATTAATCGGTAAATCTGTCTTAAAATTCAGCGCGACAAGGAAGGCATTGCTTGTACCATAATCTGAATTGAGCAGTGGCGTTTTGAAAGCACCGTCAATTTGTTGAATCTGTTGCGACCAAATCCCTTCCGTCTCCAATCTGCCAAAATAATAATCATCAAAATTATTGTCTTGAAAACCTTGCGTAGCCATATTAAAAGTAAATGCGCCGAAATCGCGATTGGCATTATACAAAAAAGTACCTGCAAATAGACGAAAATCAATCCCTTTGCCCGACTGATACATGTAGCTGTACGTGCCTTCGAGCGAGAGTTTGACGTAGCTATTGTCGCGGTCAAAGGCATTGTCGGGGTCGATGCCATCGGGCAGAAATTCCATGCTTGCCGTCAAGCCGAAAGGACTGATTGTATTGCTGTTCGTGTAGCTATACGATGCCTGTATTACACCCCAACTGGCAGTTTCGTTGCCCGTATATTCGATGGGAGCGTCAGGGAGCGTATCGCGAAAAAATGTAGCATTTTCTTGTAAAATATGTACGTATTTGATGCCGATATTTTGCGAAACCGGACTGCGCGGCGTCTTTTTCCTAAATTCAAAATTCATGCTCGGCGCGATGCGTGTATAGCGTTCGAGATAATCAATATCCGGCTCATCGCCGCGATATTCGTTATAATGAAAACTTCGCAGCCCCAAACCCGCGCGCACACTTTTAAACGCGCCTTTTTTCGGATAAATAAAATAATTCGCCCCGGCAGCACCCACCAATTCATTTGTACCCGTACTAAACATCGGCGCGAGTGTCAGTTCAAAATTTTTCGCCGGAACTACGACATTATACATGCCCAATCCGATAGTCAATTTATCATAAGCATTGCCGCCAATAAGTGGCGTGTAGTAGAGCGTACGCTTGTCTGCATTTTCGATACCGCCGAGGAGTTTGAGTTGTGGTTTTCGTTTTTGACCATTATTACGGCGGTTGACATCGGGCATGACTTTGATGGCGTCAATTACCGCCGCGTCATAGTCGTCTATCGTGAGGCTGACGTCTTTTTTACCTTCAAATCCCTTGTACCACATCGTCTTGACGATTTCGCCGTTTTTGATAAGCGAAATGGAATAGGGCGCAGCGATTTCGCCTTTATTTTCGATGGTGGCTACCTTGCCTTTTGTATTGGTGAGGGCGTAGTCGAGTTGTTTGGTCGTTTTCAATACATCATCAAAAAACCAAGACAAATCCTTGCTCACCGCATCTTCAAATACTTTTCTGAAATCTTCGGGTTGGGGATGTTTGAAGCTCCATTTGGCGTAGTAATTTTGCATGATTTTGTCGAAATTATCTTCGCCCAAATAATTCGCCAAATACCACAATACATCAGCCGGGCGAGTGTAACCACTCAAACCGTAATTGATACTTACCAACTCTGCCGAATGACAGTGAATCGGTTGCTCTTCGTGCCTTCGTGCTTGCAAGAGATAGCCGCCATAACCAAGTTCAACCTCGTCGGCATCCAATAAATTGGAGAGGAAATTTGGAAGCATATTTCCCAATTTATCTTGTCCGGGATAATATTTGGCGGTATATCGTTGCTCGTAGTAAGAGTTCATGCCCTCGTCCATCCACGGATAGTCGCGTTCATTGGTAGCAAGAATGCCGTAAAACCAATTATGCCCGACCTCATGTGTAATCACAATATCCAAAAATCGCGCATTACCCGACTCGCCAATCACTGTAATCATCGGATATTCCATACCCGCACCTGCGCTCAATGCACTCTGCACCGCCGTAGCGTGTGACCAGGGATATTCGCCGACTTTCTCCGAATAAAACTCCACAGAACGGTCAAGGTAAGTCGTTGCGTCTTTCCACAAATTCGCCTCCAAATCGGTGAACATTGCCCAAGTATCGACTTTTTTACCGGATGAAAGTGTGACACCACTTTTTAGCACATGAAATCGCTTATCTGCAAACCACGCAAAATCATGGACGTTTTTTGCAGTATAATTAATCGTTTTCGTTGTCACATCTGACTCGGGAAAACTTGCGCTTTGGTTCATTTCCTCAAAGTTCATACTCGCGCCCTGCTTTGCTTTTTGATTCAAAAATTCGATTTCGCTTGCCGTTTGCAGTTCGCCCGTCGCGCCTACTACATAATTGGAAGGCAAAGTAATCGTAACATCAAAATCTCCAAATTCGGAGTAAAATTCCCCTTGGTCGAGATAAGGCATCGGATGCCAACCTTCAGCATCATAAACGGCGGGTTTGGGATACCACTGCGTGAGTTGGTAGGATTGCTCTACATGTCCGAGCCGCGAAAATGATGTTGGTATTTGAACAGTAAAAGGCGTTTCGATGACAATAGTTTCACCTTTTTTTAACACTTTCGGCAAACGAACAATGGCAATATCGACGTTTTGTTGGTCATATTCCCAAGTCGTTGCTTTGTCATTTACGCTAAAATTGAGGTCACGGATTTCACCCCTGTTTTTCGGTTTGGAAAAGTAAAATTTCGTGCTACCGTCTTCGACCTTTTGACGGGCAAAAGCCGTTTCGGTGTTCTTGTAGGCATTGGGCCATAGGTGAATGTAAATAAAGTCCAATTCGTCGGAAGAATTGTTGGTGTATTCAATTTTTATTGCACCTGAGAGCGTGTGATCTACGTCGTCTAGTGTCACATCTATATCATAATTAACAGCTTGTTGAAAATAGGTTTTTTCTTGTGCAATTAAGGGAAAATTAAATATGGCAAGTAGTAAAAACAGCGAAATAATAGTTTTCATTAGTTCGTTTTTGTCAATTAGAAATATAAATATTAAACAATGTGAATGTGGGTAATTTTATTGAACCTAAACGTTTTGTCTGCAAATTTGTATTAAAAGTCTGCAAACAAGCTAAATAGCATCCAATAAGAGGGCAAAGCTATAACGTTTACCGACAAATAAAAAATGTATTGAAAAGCCTCTTTTTCATATTAAAATTTAAAAAAATCATGTCACAAAAAGAATGTCACTGAAAAAAAATGAATTTGTCACATCTTGTGAAAAAAGTTTTTAATTTTATAGAAATACAAGCACTCAACAGGAAAAACTCACATGATTAAATCATTTTTGGAAGCTATTTCATTTCATACTCTACAAGCAGAAGTAGCCTCCTGAAAGTAAGATTTTCAGAAAATCCGGAACTACTGCAAGCTATTTGTTATTTTGACGTGCAATTTTTATGAAGCACACAATTTTTGACCGTCATTATGATTGAGTTTGTGGTTCACAGATTATACGATTCATTGTGAGTAAAGTTTCTGTTTTTTCAAGAACCAAAGGTTAAGATTATGTCCCAGTACACTCATGAAGAACGTGATCCTATCCAATGTCTCATTGAGGATTACGAAAAAATGGTACAATCCGGTCAAGTCCGTTTTTTGGACGCTGACGATTTTTTTACCATTATCGACTATTACGAACAACAGGGTCTAGCCAGAGATGCGCTAATTACTGTTGATTATGCGCTTGCCAGTTATGGTTATGCCGCAGAATTTCACATCAAAAAAGCTCAATTGCTCAATGCTTTGGAAATGGAAGAGGAAGCCCTCGAACATCTCCAAACCGCCGAGTACCTTGAGGCTTCCAATGCACAAATTTTCATCCTAAAAGCTGAAATACTAGCGACTATGGGACGAGAAGGCGAAGCACTCGCCGCACTCGAACGTGCTCAACTCGTTGCAAGAGAGGAGCAGTATGCTGACATTTACGCGGCGCAAGCCACCGTTTATGAGGCATCATATAGCTACGATAGGGCTTTTCAGTCATTGAAAAACGCGCTCATAGTGCAGCCCAATCACGAGGAGGCACTCTCACGTATTTGGTTTATTGTAGAATTGACCGAACGCTTTCAGGAAAGTGCCGATTTGCATACGAAATTGATTGATGAAGCACCTTACGCGCCGAATGTATGGTACAACCTCGGTCATGCACTTTTCCATTTAGGCGACTACGGAAAAGCTGCTGACAGTTTCGAATATGCTTACGTGATTGATGAAAAATTCAGGGAAGCCTATTACGAAAGAGCAGGTGCATTGATGGAATTAGGGCTTTACGAAAAAGCCATCGAATGTATGGAAGAAGCCTGCGAATATGCCAAACCGGATGCCCCGCTTTACACGCGTATCGGCTACTGTTTTGAACAGCTCGAAAATTTTGCGGATGCCGAATCCTATTATTCTGATGCGATTCGTATTTCGCCTGATTTTGATGAAGGTTACTATCGCGTAGGCGAATGTTTGTTTAAACGAAAAAATTGGACAAGTGCCAAAACCGCTTACGAAGCCGCCTTTCGACTTGATAGCAAAAACGCGCTCTACTTAATTGCATTAGCAGAGACGCATTATCAAATTGAAAATTACGACACCGCATATCTATTCTTTCAAGATGCCTGTGATATGGCTCCCGACGAATGTCAGCATTGGATTCGTTTGGCTACCTTCCACATGGCAATGAAAGATTATGACTCGGCTATCGCCGCATTAGACGAAGCAGAAATGTATAATAGCTGCTCTGTGGTGTTGCGCTACTGCAAAGTGGCTTGCCTCTATCAATGCGGTCAAATCCAAGCTGGGCTCGCCCTTTTGCAAGAGACACTCGCAGAAGACGAAGCCTGCCACTATAAAGTCTTATTCGATTTCGCACCGGAACTACTGCGTGTAGATGCAATTTTGGATACGATTAATAGGATGGGGTAATGTGCTGATGTGCTGACGTACTGATGTGCTGACGAATAATAAATGCCTGATTTTTCTTTGAAAAATCAGGCATTCTTATGTGAAAAAACTCGCTACTCGGCACTCACCCCCAACCAATTCATACTTCTCTCCGCTTTCCTCGCAAATTGCTTTATTATTTTCATCGAAATGTAAGCGAGAGCCTTGCGCGCTCATCCAACCGATTTGACGTGCCGGATTGCCAACGAGTAGCGCGTAGGCAGGAACATCTTTTGTCACTACCGCACCTGCACCAATGAAGGCATATTCGCCGATATTATTCCCGCAAACAATGGTTGCGTTCGCGCCTATGGTCGCGCCTTTGCCTACGCGTGTGGTACGATATTCTGATTTGCGATTAACAGCACTACGAGGATTGAGTACATTGGTAAAGACCATCGAAGGACCAAGAAATACATCGTCTTCGCATATCACGCCTGTGTAGATAGAAACGTTGTTTTGCACCTTCACATTATTACCGAGTTTCACATCATTCGCAATAAATACGTTTTGCCCGATATTGCAATTTTCGCCCAATACACAGCGCGGCATCAAATGGCTAAAATGCCAAACCTTTGTGCCTTTACCGATGCTTGCCCCCTTGTCTATTACTGCTGTTTCGTGTATCATAATTAATGCTACAATGCTTAAATGCGATAATGCTACAATGAAATGAGTAAATGAATAGATGATTAAATGAGTAAATATCATTAACACATTTAATCATTTTTACATTGAAAAATATTCACTCATTCAAAATTCACTCATTCACTCATTTCATTGTAACATTGCATCATTCAAGCATTTAAGCATTGTCAAAGTACGCTTGAATGGTTTCTGCGATATATTCGAGTTGGTCGTCGGTCATTTCGGTGTGAATGGGGAGGGAAAGCACCGAGGCACAAAGTGACTTGGTAATGGGTAAGTCGCCGACTTTTCTACCGCGCCCTTTGAAGGCTTCCTGTTCGGTGAGGGGTATCGGGTAGTATATCATGGAAGGAATACCGTGTTCATGAAGAAAGCTTTTGAGCGCGTCGCGGTGTCCTTCTTTGACGATAAGGGTGTATTGGTGGAAAACGTGTGTTGATTGAGGCAATCGTTCGGGTGTTTGGAGCAATTCTATATCAGCAAAAGCTTTGTCGTAATAATCCGCTACGACTTGTCGGGCAGCAACGTACTTGTCAAGATATTTGAGTTTGACATCCAGAATGGCGGCTTGAATAGCATCCAAACGGGAGTTGACGCCAATATATTTGTGATGGTATTTTTCGCTTTGTCCATGTGAGGCAATACGGCGGATTTTGTCGGCAAGTTCGTCATTTTGCGTCGTTACTGCACCGGCATCGCCGTATGCGCCTAAGTTTTTGGAAGGATAAAATGAGATGCAGCCTACATTGCCGATATTGCCTGTCTTCTTTTTTGTACCATCTGAAAAGGTGTATTCTGTGCCAATGGATTGGGCATTATCTTCGATGATTTGAAGGTTGTATTTTTCAGCAATTTTCATCAAGGGTTCCATGTCGGTACTTTGTCCGAATAGGTGTACAGGCACGATGGCGCGTGTATGCACGTTGAGGGCTTGTTCTACAATTTCGGCAGTTAGGTTGAAGGTGTTTTTATCGACATCTACCATGACGGGATTCAAGCCGAGCAACGCAGCAACCTCCACAGTTGCGACATAGGTAAATGCAGGTACGATGACCTCATCTCCGGGTTTCAGTCCCAAACCCATCATTGAGATTTGCAAGGCATCCGTTCCGTTGCCACAGGGGATAACGTGCTTGACATCCAAATAATTCGCAAGATTGGTCTCGAACTCCTTGACCTTTGGACCATTGATAAATGCAGCTGATTTCAGTACATCTTTTATGGAGCGATCGACTTCGCGTTGTATTTTGCGGTACTGCCCCTGCAAATCTACCATCTGTATCTTCGGCATATGTTTCGTGATTCGTTGATTTGCGAGTCGTTAATTCGTTTTTTATTAAAAGAAATTACAAACGTGCAAATTTAGTTATCCAAACGCCAAAAAACAAATCTGATTTTGGCTAAGTAGTAAGTTGATTATGAGTCAAATAATCCTTGAAAATAAAAAAATAAAAATCAACCGTCATACTGAATTTATTTCAGTATCTCCTGAACGATGAAAAACCATGTTACACTAAAGAGGTAACTTGTTGTTTTTGAATGAAAACACAAGGCTTTCGCTCACATTTAACATCGTGCTGGTCGTTCGGGAGATTCTGAAATAAATTGAGTGTGTCACAAATCGGTGGTGAAAAATTTTGACAGACGCGTAGCGCCAGCCCCATTTGTGAAAATGAAATTCCCCGCTTTCCAAAGGCGCGTAGCGTCGGCACTCTTACGCGATGGTGTCGACGCTACGCGCCTTTGAAGGTAGAGGCTTAGTCCACGTTACAAATAGGGTCGGTGCTATGCACCTTTTCGTTACCACCGA
>CALHBW010000356.1 GCA_937930625.1 uncultured Saprospiraceae bacterium
GGCTATCCGTCTAAGCTTGCTTGCAAGATATTACTCGTCTGACGAAGGTTTTTGTGAAATGTAGTGATTTGTCTCATAAAATATTCGCACTGAATAAAGGGATTCGTCTGACGAGTATTCGCTTAGGCAAACTTAGACGGATAGCCCAAAAGTACGTTAAATTCATCAACTCTTCAACACGTCAACTCGTCAACACATCAATTCATCAACACAACAACTCGTCACCCCTACCTCTGTACGCCGGAATAAATTCCGTTATTATCAAACCAAATCGACTTGTCGTTACCATTTACATCGCCGTCGAGGTTAATATCTTCGTTAGCATAGACCTTGAAAGTACCATTGAGTACTTGCCAGGGGATTTTGTCCGCACCGGTTATTTGATAGCTTCCGAAGTCACTCTTTTGGTCGCAGTCGCCTCCAAACATCGCCCAGACTCCCGGACTGATTTCTTTTTGCCCCGAACCATTGATGGCATAAGAGTTTTTATTTCTGAAATCATAGGTCAACTGATTATCCTCAATCGCAACAGGCATCTCCGACATAATCCCCACATGATTGCGATGCTCAATGACGATATACACCGGCTCCGCAAATTCATAATTGATACAATTCCTCGGAAAACGGATTCGTCCGTCTGCGTACAACAATCCGCCCATACGAAACACTTCGTCAGATTTGGCAATACTCGTGCGGAAAGAAACCAGCAGCCAGTCCACGACATCTGCTTCGTAAATATTAACGGGTTCGGCTTCCCAGTACTCCCAGGGCGATAGGAAATACGGATGTCCGATGTCCGAAAGCATCACGTCCTCATTATTGGCAGATTGACCGGGCAGTAGGTTTCTGTGCGCCAAATCGGTACGCATGGAGTCGTTTTCCTGAAGGTATAATGCACCTTCGAGCCACACATATAATTCGATATTTTTGCAGGTCAATGTAGTCGTATAATCGTAAATTCGCGTGGATTCGATATTTTGAGGATTCAATGCCGATACGCTGATTTTATATGCTGTCGAAGGCAGTAAACTATCGGCTGTATATTGGTTGCCAGAAGTTAGCCCCGCTATTGTATCATTCACATAAATCGCATATTTGACAATATCATCAAAAGAAGCGGGCATTTCCCATTCAAGCGTAATAGAAGTAAAATCAGGTGCTAAATCCAAATTTAAGGGTGGCGAAGGCGGTACAACTGTGCAATCGGCAGCCCATGCTAATGAGGCATCAAAAAACATCCATGCATCACTGGACAATGATTCAATGTGATAATATTCCATCGGAAAACCAATGCGTTTTGACTGTGCGATGACACCATCCATCATGGTGTGTCCGGCTTCATAAGCAAAAAGAATGTTGGAATTGCTTTCATGTCGAACGATAGGTATGGCATCAGGCGATATTTCGGCTGCTCCTCTAAAGTAATAATCGCCAATGTAATAATCCACATATCCCTCACGGCTCGCTGCTGCAGGATGATAATCACTGATAATGCTCATGGCTGACCCCGTCCCGGAGATATTGCCCGATGAAAGATGAAAATCATCCAGCATATCAAAATTCAAAATGATGAGCGAAACCTGGTCAAAAAGCGACATATCATCAGCATTAATTTCTGCTTCGGGCGATATAACGACCGTCCAGTTTTTATCCCACAAATGATTTTCTAATTCATTTTTATCTATAGAAAAAACATGATAATCAATACTTTGCAGATGGTCATAAATGACCGATTCTCCATCGGTCAGAATTTTATCTTGCGTAACAAATAAGACATCCTGATTACAAAAATCTTCGCTAAATGCGCTGGTCGTAAAGCAATTGATCTGCGATTCATTCCCATGAATATCAATGGCACTAATGCAGTATTGCACATTTGTACCCGGTTCAATATCATGTACTATATAGTCAGGTGAATTAATTGTCTGAATCGGAATACTATCTTCATAAATCACATAACCCGTAACTCCCAAATCATCCGTGGAAGGTTCCCAAAAGAATTGGATATGATACTGACCCGTTTCGTAAGAGATATTGCCGGGTGCAGAGGGCGGACAAGAACTCACCGCAGTCGGCACAGGGGGCATAAAAAGTTTGGCATCCGAAGTAAGGCTGCGTTCTCCGTCCGCATACACAGCGCGTAGAGAAAACCAACGCTCTCCTTCATCATAATCATAGGTATAAACAAGACTTGTATCTGTAGTCGATGTGATCATCTCTAATTGTTCGCCACCATCATATGCTAATATTTCATAGAAAGAGGCATCGTCCATTTTGTCCCATACAAACAGGATTTCGTCGTTGCAAAGCGGCGTAATTTCATATTCTTTTCTTCCGATAAAATCATATAATTTGCAAGCTGCTCCAACGACTCTGAAATACGGCGTGTCATTTTTTGTGACCCGAACCCAAACCTCAGAACTATTGATGCCTTTAAGTCGGTGTTTTTCCCACTTATAAATTCGTGCATTGGCAGCAATGCTATCATTGAGTATTGTCCATGTTGCGCCATTATCTGCCGTATAATCAATCGTAAATCGTTCGTCTTCCCCGTTGTTATTATAATCTTTAGGACCGTTATAATCCCATTCGATATAGTAATTTGTAGAACCACCACCCGGCAACACTTCGCCCGGTACAGGAGCAGTCACGACCAAGCCTGTTTCGACATACTCATAGGTTACATGGAATTTTTGTGGTTCGTAAGGCACTATATGTCCGCGCACATTCACGGTGTATGTGCCGGGTACAGGGTCTTTGATGACGACTTGTTCGACATTATTCACTCTATCCACAAAAGGATAGGCATATCTATCTACCCTGTCCGGCGTAGTCTCCAGTACATATGGAAGGTAAATATTATTATTCGGAGAAACTATTCGCAAATCAAGGTCATTGACCAATTGCTTGCTTACCCCTCCGGTCGCGCTTGTATCTGCCCAATACAGCATCACTTTCAATTCGCTCAACCCCAGTGGTACCGTGATGGTTTGTGTCACATTTTGTTCGTGATTGACGATGTTTTCATAGTGATTTCCGGCATCAAGTAATGCCTTTGCACGACGCAAATTGAGCTTGCCAAAACCATAGGTAAAATCCGGTCCGGGATTTCCCAAATCTTCAGCCGTATTACAAATGACAGCTTTCATTAATGCGCCTTCGGGGTCTTCTTCGTGTAAATTTCGGTAATGCTCATACAGCAGCGCGAGTCCACCTGCCACTTGTGGTGCGCTAAAACTCGTACCAAAACCACCGGCGTAATTATTTCCGCTTCCGGGGGATACAAAACCATAGGCAATCGCCGATATTTCGGGCTTCATTCTGCCATCTTCCGTAGGTCCGCGGCTTGAGCTGATGTATAATTCATTCAGGTGATTGATCCCGCCCACAGAAACGGAATTTTTGCTGCTTTGCCCATGTCCTAATACGGTATTATAACCCATAGGAAAACCTTCCATCGTTAATTTACCTGAATTTCCCACCGAAAAAACATGCAATAACTGCTCATGTCGTATTTGTTGGTCGTCGGTACGTGCACTAAAAAAACTGTACTCGCCGCCCTCTCCTACTCCATAGGAATGATTGGTCAAAACCATTCCTTGCGCCACCTTCGTATCTATATTGCTATCTGCCATCAACTCGCTACCTGTATCAAAAAGACACTGTGCTTTGGGTGCAATTCCTTTTACACGTTCGCGTAATATGCCTGCTCCGCCCAACATTCCGCCTACGAGATTGGCGTGATGGTCGTCTTGCAAATAATCTTCTTCTACATCATTAATAATTCGTCCGAAAAAATCAAGATGTCCTGCTGCACCATTTTCACCAATACCTACCATGACCCCCTCGCCCAGTAGTCCGCCACCAAGTGGTGCGTTCAAATAATTACCCTTGACCGACTTGGAACGCGTACCAAGTGGTTTTGCAGGTTCGCCTACTGACTCAATATACCGCACAAAAGGCATCGCAATAAGCGACTCGATTTGTGTCGTACTCAATACGCCTTGTAGCGTATTATTTTTATCGGAAAAATAAACGGAAATGCCTTCTTCAGCTAATTGACTAATAACTGCTTGTTCGGAAATTTTATCTATCGTATGAATGATAATATCGTGGGTGGTATGATTGTTTTTTTGTAGTCGAACAAGCGTTTTGTCTAGCTTACTTTCCGAAGGGATAACGGTAATAGCCCGTACGCCCAAATCAAGTAATTCGTCAGAAGTAATATCTTGAGGGATGAGAGATATGTAAGCATAATTAGGCACGTAACCTTGTAATTCAACTCCTGCGGTTTGGAGTTCGTTACGTTGGCTGCTAGTAGGAATATCGTAAAATTGAAGAATTGCCGGATATTTACCCAACAATAAATCATGTTGTAGCGAATTACGCTTTTCTGACGACAATTCAGTACAGATTTCGGGAGTATAAACGTTAGCCTTTAGATTAAGGGTGTAATCTTTAGCCTCACCCTGACCAAATAGTTGTGTACAACACAACATTACGATTAATAAAAGAATACACTGTCCATCGGTTTTCCATGATGTTGGATTTAACATAGTACCTTGGTTTATTAGGAACAAAATTTAAAGGGAAATAGCCACATTAAGGTTAAGAGCATGTTTAAAATTTTTCTGCCTGAAAACCAACATCTTATGAACTTGGCTTCACATCAAATCAGTCGCTTATCTTGATAAACTCCTTCTTTGATGCCTCGCCAAAACCATAAGCTGTTGATTATCAGTTTGAAAAATTTTAAACATGCTCTAATGTCGAAAAGGTTTTTTGTCGTCCTCCGAGATACCAAAAAAACTAATCAACAATAGGATTCAGATACTTTTGTATTTGCTGCTTTTCCAATCAGACGCACGAAACACTCAAAAGGATGCTTTGTGTGACAGGTAATTTTACATTACAAAAAAAAACAATACAATTATTTGCCGTTTCTCCGATGGCAAATTTACACATAAATTACGATAGTTAATATTTTACTTAAAAATATTTTATTTAAAAAAACAAACACTCTTGAATTGAGGTTTAAGTTCTGGGTAGTGCTATAAATGTAATGCTCAAACTTGCCTTGCATTTTGAAAATGCAAGGCAAGTTGCCATGAATTAGCATTACATCTAAAGGACCACCAAGTTCTGAATCCATTAGAAATGAAAATGAAAATCACAATGAAAATAAAAATTGGCACTACTGCTGCAACCCGTTATCCGTTGACTCGTTATTCGTTTTCAACTAACTAATAATCAATAACCAATATGTTCGCCAAATTGAAAATTGATAATTGAGAGTTGATAATTAATTTATTTTTTATTTCATAAAAAACTTAAAATTAAATAATTACAAATTATAAAATAAAATTAGTTATCAATTATACATTCTCAATTCTCAATTTGGCGAAGACATTG
>CALHBW010000357.1 GCA_937930625.1 uncultured Saprospiraceae bacterium
GTCCGGCTTCG
Source organism: uncultured Saprospiraceae bacterium (assembly GCA_937930625.1). Classification (GTDB taxonomy): domain Bacteria; phylum Bacteroidota; class Bacteroidia; order Chitinophagales; family Saprospiraceae; genus JAHDEO01. Next base: position 12 of record CALHBW010000357.1, read on the forward strand.
GTGCAAAGGATTAGTCCGATGGGGCTTTCTTCATTTTCCTGTTTGTCGTGTCGGTTGAGCCATTTGAGGTAGAGTTCCATTTGTCCTTTGTAAGCGGCTTTGAATTTACCGATTTTGAGGTCAATCGCTAGCAATCGGCGGAGTTTGCGGTGATAAAAAAGGAGGTCTAAACGGTGGTCGTCGTCGTCAATAATCATTCTTTTTTGGCGTTCTACAAAGGTGAAGCCTGTACCAAGTTCGAGTAAGAATAATTCCAATTCTTTCAAAATGGCAGCTTCCAAATCGTTTTCGAGATAGCCGTCTTTGAGTCCGAGAAAATCCAAGAAATAGGGGTCTTTGAATATCGTATTTTGTTCGGGTTCGGTGGGGGCGATTTGCAGTCCGGCGATTTGTGTACGCTCATAGACTTTCTGTTCGATTTGCTTGCGGGTGTGGCGGACGCTCCACATTTCATCCGCTATTTTTTGAGCGTAAAATAGTCGTGCTGTTTCGTCTTTTATGGGTAATAAGGTGATAAAATGCGACCAAGTAAGGTGTATTGAAAGGGTAGTGACGATTTGGAAGTCAGGGAAAGTTTCAGCAAAGCGAATCATTCTACGCAAATTTCTTTCATCAAAATTATGTCCGAAACGATTCCGCAACTCATCAGATAAGTTGAGAACAATTCGCTTGCCATACTCTGCCCTTTCTTCGTTCAAGATATGTCTATTTATCCGTTTTCCTACTTGCCAAAAAACAATATTGAGTGTACTGTTGACTTGCATTGCTGCCTGTCTTTTACCCTGTTCAATAATTTGGATAAGTTCATTGAGTAGCTGTATATCGAATGGTTGTAATTTACTCATAGGCTATGATTTTTATGCAAATTTACATATTTTAAAATAGTTTAACTAAATTGTGGTGACGTGTCACCACAATTTACTTAATTAAAAAATAATTATTTAAAAATCAGATAATTAGCAACTTATTCGGCATTTTCCTCTTTCCCGATTTGCAAGGCTTTTTAAATTTATGCCCTCCTCGCCTGACACTTAGAAGTGTCCGCCGAGTGGGGTTGCCTCGCGCTTACTCGGCGGACGTTTGGGAAACGTCAGGCGAGAAGCGTACTACCCAACCGCTGCCTCTATGATGGCGACTTCTTCCGCCGTCAAGTCGTAGAGGGCATAGACGAGTTGGTCGATTTCTTGTTCTTCTACTTCTGTTGAAATATCCATTGATTTTTTTTCGAGGATAGTTTTGACCAAATTAATTATTGGTAATTGTTGTTCTTGCTTAGGCTGATAAATCGGAATTTCTAATAAAGGTTCTTTATCAATTTGATAGTTATTGCCTTGCATTTTACCCTTATTTTTTAACCAAAAAGCAATAAGTTTTGAGTTTAAAAAGCCTGTTAAATAAAGTTGATTTATTCTCTCTGTTTTTATCACATAAAACGTTGCAGAAACGTAACAATCAAAATTGGTGTAAGTAAAAACTGGTTCATCTGGACACTTTCTTTTAACAATAATTTTTTCACCAATAAAGAATTTTTCCTTCCTTGCCCTATGTAAACCATAGGGTTTATTTGAGGATGTTATTACATTTTGAAATTGGTCTAAATGGTCTTTCAAACTTGGCATATCAGCCATTGAATCTTTGCTTTTGTAATGTGAATCGGTGTATATAATCCACAACAAATTCTTTTTCGAGCCGTAATATTTTTCCAATTCTTTTGAAGTATGGTAAGGTTTGATTATTTCTAATTCAGTTTGACTTAAATCAAGTTTTTCTTTTTCTAAATCGTTAATTACAAATACACCATCGCCAACATTAGAGTTTTCTAAAATACTGGCTGATTTTTTATTTACAAAATCTTGCGGGCATACTATACCCTGAGCAACCTCTTCTTTTCCATCAAATATTAAATTTTTAAATTTTAGTATAATGTCTAATATGTTTTGAATTTCGACTCGGTTAAAAGTAATGAGTTTATCTATGAGGTTTTTTCTTAAAATTTTAGCTTTGAAAATTATATTATTGTCAGTTTTGTTTTTCGTAATTAACCCTAAAGCATTTTGAAAATCAGGGTTATTTACATTTATTTTTCTATAATCAAATTTATACTCTTCTTTGTTTTTATTTTTCTGAAAAAGCATGACCATTGTTTGAATGTCAGCACTATCAAAAATCATGTAAGCACCAAAATCTACAAGAGATTTTATTTGTGAGTCTCGAATTACTTTGTTCCTCATTTTTGAAGCACCCGAATTTGTCGTCCAGTTATTCGGTGCAATAAAACATAAGTTTCCATTTGCTTTTAGCATATCAAGCCCGATGCAAGTGAAAAAATACCATATATCCATTTTGCCTTGATAATATTCACTTGAACGTAACCCGTTGAATACTTCTCGGCTAGTATATTCCTTTATATAAGGCGGATTCCCAATCACACAATCAAAGCCTATAAACTGCCCATCTTTATCGTCCAGCACTTCTGGAAATTCAAATCGCCATTCAAAGGCATTGTCGTAGATGGCGGTTTTTTGTTGGTATTTTTCTTTGAGTTCGGTGGCTTCGGCGAGTAGTTTTTCGGTGACTTTGGCATCTTGCATGAGGCTTTGGGTACTGGCAAACCAGTCGCTTTCGGCTTTTTTCCATTTGATGTAATCTTGGTCTTTGGGGTTGTACATTTTTTGGAAAATACTGCGATATTCTTTGAGTTTTTTGTTGATGACGGCTTTGGCGTTTTTGTCTTTTACGGATTTATAGAATTCAACCTGTTTTTTGTAATCGGGCAGCATACGACGGATGCGTTGGCGGCGTGCAGCGTCAAAGTTATTTTTGTTATCATCGACATTAAACCGACTAATGAGGCTATTGCCTTGCTTGATATTGATGTCGATATTGGGCAGGGTTTGTAGTTCTTGGTATTGGCTTTCAAGGGTGTAGTAGGCGTGTTTGAGGAGTTCAATCCATAGTCGAAGGCGACATATTTTGACGGAGTTGGGGTTGATGTCCACTCCAAAAAGGCAGTTTTCGATAATGGTTCTTTTCTCATTAAAAAGGGTTTCTTGGATGCGTTGTTTTTGCTTGTTGGGCGTACCGTTTTCATTGACGGTGTATTTGAAAGGATTACCTTCATCATCGGCGATAATGAGTTCGTCATTGTCTATTTCGATTTCATAATATTTAATTCTTTCATGGTCACCATCGTGGTAGCTTAGGATTTTGAGGTCGTGTTTGATGCTGATGATTTCATTGAGTGCCGATACGAGGAAGTGTCCTGAACCTACGGCGGGGTCGCATACGGTGAGTTGGTTGATGGCGGTGTTGGCGGCTTGTCGGTGTTCGGTGTCGAGTTTGTTTTTGAGGTCTTTGAATTGCTTACATTTCCAGCCGAATGTTTGGTTGAGTTTTTCGGTGACGGCACGGCGTATGGTTTCGCGGCACATATACATCGTGATAAATCCGGGCGTGTAAAAAGAGCCTTCTTTGTAGCCGTTAATTTTCTCGAATATCAGCCCGAGTACGGAGGCATTGATGAGTGTTTTGGCATCGTCTTGTATTTCTTCGCTGCCCTCTGCACCGAAGTCGTAAGCATCCAAAAAGCGCAAGAGATATTCGAGGGTAGATAGTTTTCCGGTAGCGCGTTTGTCGTTGTTTTTGAGTACGGTTTTGCGGTGTATGGTGAGTTCGAGGTTGTCTTTGAGTGCTGCAATATAAGCGGCGTTTTTTTCGAGGTCGGAGGGTTCAAAAAGTGAGCTATTGAGGTAAGGCACGTTGGGAAAACGGCTTTTGGCGTAGTCGCTACGCTCGTGGGTTTGGATGGCTAATACTTCAAAAAATAGGGTTTCGAGGTTGTCAAATTCTTGGATATTGTCGGAGCTAAGAAATTTGTATTCCTTTTTGCCCTTATGATAGGCGAGTAGCTGCGATTCGAGGAGTTTGAGAAACAAGATGCGGTTTATCCATGTCAAGCACAATTCGAGTCCGATGCTAAAAAGTTGTTCATCTTCGGTACTGCCGTATTGCTCTATGTCCTCCAGTTTTCTCAATACGCCGCGTGTGCGTATTTTCTCGATGGTATTTTCGAGCAACGATGCAAATTCGCGGTTTTCTTTTCGCTGAATGATGCGTTTGCTGCCTTTCTTATCCTTGACATCCTCTAAGCCGATGATGTGTAAGAGTTCGTTATAAAAATCGGTGTTGAGGGAGTTGCTATCGTTGGCGGTTTGCTCTTTGAGTAGGTGGCGCGGACTTAGGATTTTGAATAAGGCGGTGCGTTTTTTTTGGTGGGTTTCGCCGTCATTATCGAGGTGTTTTCTGTATTCCTTCAATGGAATGTAGGTGCAGGTGATAGTCTCGTCATTTTCCTTTACTTGCTTCGCAATGATGTCGTACATTTGTTGGGTCGTGGAGTTGTCAAGTTTCTTATTTTTCCATTTTTGGAATTGGTTTTTGAGTTTGGTATCTTGGTAAAACAATCTATTAAATTCGGTGGCATCAAACACAAACCACTCATTGAGGTTGGTGATAATAATGTGTTTGATTTCGTTGTTATCGTTGATGACTTTTTCGTATAGATAGTACATCACCGCCTCGTAGAATGATTTTTTGTAAAGGTTTTCTCGGCTAATCATTTCGGCGGTTTTGGTGGGTTCTTTTACCTCAATGAGTACCCCGACTTTATCATTAATGTAAATGGCTGAATCTATCGCGCTATTGCCGTACAGAGTTTTTGTGTTGATTTCATTTCTGCCTTTATAGAAGGCATCGGCGAGAAAGCCATTGAGCAGACCTTCAAAGTATTTTTCGCTTTCCGATTTTCCCAATCCACCTTCCATATTTGCAGACAACCGTTGGAGTGCTGCGATAAATTGCTCAAAATCAGCTTTTTTAATATTATCTTTTCGATAGGTTGGTTTGAGGGCAAGTATAGGTGATTTAGTTTTGAGTTGCATAGTGTTTTTTACTTAATTGATAGCAAGCAAGATAGGGAGATTTGATGAAATAACGTAAAAGGAAGGGAAATTTTGAACTTATCAATTTCCGTCTTCTTGTTCCAAAATCACCCCAACCTCCACCATTCCAAACACTCCCACACCTTATCTCTTTGAATAAATTTAAATAAAAAAAATTATTTAAAAACAAAAAAATCAAAAATTTGACTCCCTACATCCCCAACATATCCTCCATCCCAAAACAGCCCTGCTTTCCAATCAACCACTGCGCTGCCATCAGTGCGCCTCTTGCAAATCCTTCGCGACTTTTTGCGGTATGAATAATTTCGATTTCGTCAATATCAGAGGAGTAGGTGACTATGTGTGTGCCGGGTGTTTTATCAATTCGGGCAGAGGTAATGAGTAGTTCATTGTGGTTCGTTTTTTTCTGTGTCCATGTATTGAGGTGGTCGATATTTTCAATAATGCCCTCTCCTATCGTGATGGCAGTACCGCTTGGTGCGTCGAGTTTTTGGGTGTGGTGTATCTCGTGAATGGAAGCGGCGTAAGAGGCGTGATTATTCATCATGGCGGCGAGTTTTTTGTTGAGTGCAAAAAAGATATTGACGCCAATACTAAAATTGGAGGCGTAGAAAAACGCGCCCTTTTCTTGCGCTGTAATCGCTTCTATATCAGCAACTTTATCCAACCAACCAGTAGTGCCGGACACGACAGGCGTACCCGAGATCAGGCAGGTTTTAATATTGTCAAAAGCTGCTTCCGGGCGTGTAAATTCGACAGCAACATCAGCTTTTTGGAGGTTTTCGTGCTTAAATTCATGCTTGTTGTCATCCGTAATACGCAGGACAATTTCATCGCCATTTTGCATAGCGATATTTTCTATGGTTTTACCCATTTTTCCATAACCGATAATTGCTATTTTCATAAAATAAAGAATATTGTTTCTATTTATAAAGTGTGTTTCGTTACCTTTATATATATATTTCGTCTGAACTAAGTCTATTTTGTGACAAAATTATCTAATTTATTTAATTAAATTCCAAAATCCATCCCGATAATTATCGGGACAAATTCCAATAAAATATTGAAATTTGGAATTTGTTTTTGGGATTTTTCAAGTTGTTTACAACTTGAGTTAACTAACCAATTTGTTGAACCTAAATTTTCATCTATGAAAAAGTATTTAGTAGAGTTCATTGGAACTTTCTTTCTTGTTCTGACCATTGTTACAGTGGTAAACGGTATGGCTGCCGGCAACTTTTTAGCACCATTAGCTATCGGTTCTGCGCTTATGGTCATGGTGTACGCGGGTGGTCACATCTCCGGTGCACATTATAATCCTGCAGTTACACTTGGTGTATTGATGCGTGGTAAAGTAGCGGGTAGCGATGTACCGGGCTACATGGTAGCTCAAGTACTTGGTGGTATTCTCGCTGCTGTGCTTGGAGCAGCAGTCCTCGGAAAAGGTACTGTGTTGGGCGGCGGTGATATGCCTGCAAATGTACCTGCGGCTTTCGTAGCTGAGTTGTTGGGAACATTCGCACTCGTGTGGGTGGTCTTACAAACTGCAACAACAAAAAGCACAGCCGGTAATTCATACTACGGTCTTGCTATCGGTTTTACTGTATTGGCAATGGCTTACGCGCTTGGCGGCTTCGGTACAGGCGGATGTTTCAATCCTGCTGTAGCTATCGGTGCAGCGTTCAATGGCTTGGCAGGCTGGGGTACAGCAATTTTGGCACTCGCTGCTAACTTTGTAGGTGGTGCGCTTGCTGCATTGGCTTTTAATGCGACTTATACACGACTTGGTGGTGACGATTAATAATTTTGAATGAATTTTGTGATTTTTGATTTGGTGGTTTTTGATTGCTTTTAGGTAAAATTTTGCAAAGCAACATTCAACTCAATTAAAGATTTCCTATTCAAAAATTATAATCGTTCATTTTTATTTTTCCCACAAAAAAAATATCAACCATAAAATATAAAAAGCCCTCGCCTACGCGCGAGGGCTTTTTCATTTTTAGTAAGGATAAAATTTCTCTCGTCTCACTTCTTCACTTCTTACCGCTCATATCTCTCGTCACTCCTCCCCAAGCAATAAGTTTTTCTTAACAAGTGTTAATGCAACCAAATAATTCATTATATGGTCTATACAAATACAATTACGCAATTACGATTATACAACATTTCAATCCAATTCATCTGTATATCGAAGAGCGCATTTCACTCATCCAAAGTGATGCGCTTTTTTTTGTGCCAAATTCCAAATCACAAAACCCAATTATAGCCTTGTTTTTATGAACTACAAACTATCAACTATGCACTATGCACTACGAACCAATTAAGCAAATTGGCAAATCACGCCGCCCATCAGTGTCATGGCAATAAACCAATACCCAAAGTGAAGCATCACATAACGCCAGCCACGACGCTCAAACAGTGAAAGAATACCAATCAAAGGCAGCGCAAACATAATAGCACCAATGCCTCCATGCAATGCGCCGTGACCAAATGTACGGTGTCTGTCTGCATATTTTTCCATAATATCACTTAGCATAACCTGCTCCGCAGAACCTACGGGGGCAGTACCAAACAATTGACCAATTCCGGTTTGGTGTACACTCAAACCATATATAGCAAATGCTAAAAAGAAACTAAACAAGTACGCCAAACCAAAAATCAAAGCCATATTGCCCGTCTGTACCTGTTCTTCGGTCACGCCGGCGGCTTTCATCCATGGCGTACCAAGCACTTTGGGATTGTACCAGATAGCACCAATCACCATCGGTATGAGGGCTGCTGCAAAAAGTATTGGAAAATTCATATTTTTTTTATTTGAAATGAGTGAATTAGTAAATGAATAGATGAGTAAATGTTTGGTATATTCAGAAATTCAGTTGACACTTTTATGGTAAATTTAAACATGCCTTATTTTTCTTTGGGAAATTGACGCTTTTACGTGATGTAGAGCAAATTCATGAATTTTCTCTACATCACGCGAACCAAGAAATGGTCAATTCTAAATATTTACTCATTTCATCATCTACTCATTTAAAACTCCACCGTCCACGCACCTTTTTCGTTGATGTCGTGGTAAGCCAAATCAATTTCTTCGCACTGTCGTTTCCAGACATTGATGGCTTTACGGCTATTTGATGCGTCAAATATAATTATTTTTGGCTGAAATATATCTTTTATTTTATTGATCTGAATATATGGGTTATTTTGAACGAGTACATAGTCTGTTTTTATTGAAAATGAATGATTTAACTGATTTTCATCATCAATGACAAACATCTTTTTATCCTGAAATTGAATGAAATTTTGTTGTAAAAATAAATTTGAATCTTCGTAATTACCCCTAAAGTATGCTTTATCATTTGTGTGAATACCCGAAGCCGATTGATGGTTAGAAGCAGCAAAACCTATCTGTCTTGTTTCCACTCCAATACCGCTTACCGTTCTTATTTTTTTATTTGAAATAAAATCTGCGATAGAATTTTTATACGAATGATAAATGGTGATTTCGTGTTGTATATTCTGCTGAATGAGTTGGTGAGCGCGACCTGCCATAATCAATAGCAACAAGCCTAAAGTTGCTATCCCCCACATCGGTTTCTTAGCTTTCAAAAACCAAGCAAACGACAACAAAGCAAGGTATAATCCCATGACTGCCAAACCCGTAATCCACACATTTTCGATGAGGCTAAATGGCAATTTTTGAATCCCAAAAATCAGAAAATTCACACACCAAATCAAGCCAAACAGCAGCTTGCCCACAAACCACCCGACAAAGGGTATCCAACTGAATATCAAGGACATAATCCCCAAACCCAGTATAAATGTAGCCGCCGGAATCACAATCAAACTCGCCAGCCAAAAGAAGATAGGGAATTGGTGAAAATAATACAAACTCAATGGCAATGTAGCCATTTGTGCGGCAATAGAAACGGCGGTCAATGCCCACAAATTATCGACCACAGCCGAGCGCGGAATCCACAGTCGATAGATACGCGGCTGAAAATAAACGATACCCAAAACGGCAACGTAAGAGAGTTGAAAACCCACATTGGCGATGAGGTACGGATTGAAACACAACAGAAAAAACGCCGAACATGCCAGCGTATTATACACATTCGTGTAGCGACTCATCGACAGCCCGACCACCAAAAAACTAAACATCGTAGCCGCCCGCATGACCGACGGTGACATACCCGTCAGCAAAGCAAACACCCAAATTCCAAGTATCAAAATCACCGGACGAGCGATGCGAAACATCCGATTTTTGCTTTTCACAAAATTCAAAAAGAAATTCAGAAAGAGATAAATCAGCCCGACATGCAAACCCGATACTGCGAGTACGTGCATTGCGCCCGTCTGCGAATAGGCATCGCGTACATCTTGCGAGATTTCGTCTTTATAGCCCAAAATCAAAGCTGCCCCAACGGAAAATTCGCGGTCCGTAGGTAGGTGTTCGCGCAATTGATTGATACAGGCAAGGCGTACTTTTTGTGCGAATTTCAACACCAAATTTCCTTGATTCGCTTGCGTATGTTGCCAATCTTCTTTTTTGATAAATGATTGATAATGAATATTTTGATACCGCAAATATCGCTGATAATCAAATTGATGCGGATTCATAGGCGGCGGTACGGGCTGTATCCAGCCTTTGAGTATCAAGACATCTCCATAGGCTAATTGGGTAGCTGTGCTATCGGGTTCGAGGTAAGCGAGGAGGTTGCCGGAAGCAGTTTTCATTTGCCCGGTAGAATCGCTGAGGGCAAGGACGCGGACTTGGGTTTTGAGGCGTTTACCGACTTTTGGTGAAGCCGTGACTTTGGCGATAAGGGTATTTTTATTTTCCAAAAAATGACTGAAATGGTCGCCTTGGTTCAAGTCATTATGTTTCACCGATAGCAGGTAGCCCAATGACATCATCCATCCCACCATAAACACACCAAACAACCATCTATAAGCAAAGTCAATTTTCCGAAATACCAAACCCAACATCGCCACAAAACACAATATTCCAAATCCGGCAACATAATAAGAAGGAAAATTTATCCAAAAAGACAAGATGATACCCGCCACCATAGGTAGCAAGAGACGCACGAAGGGTATTTCGTGTAGATTGATGATAGGTTCGGGTTGCATTTAGGCGAAGGTTTGGTTTGTAATGG
>CALHBW010000358.1 GCA_937930625.1 uncultured Saprospiraceae bacterium
TGCCGAACTCAAGTTGCCGGGCGTACTCGTCTGACGAAGGTTTTTGTGAAATGTCGTGATTTGTCTCATAAAATATTCGCACTGAATAAAAGGATTCGTCTGACGAGTATTCGCTTTAGGCAAACTTAAACGGGTAGCCTGCAAATTAAAAACGTAACTGATAATCAGTTGATTGTAATTTGTAGCATGTAAAGTTATTTTTCACCGTTCCTTGATGTTGTGATTTTCTTTTTTGAAAATAATATATAAAATTAGTTTCCAATTGTAAAAAGACCTGCCGGTCTTTCCCGGCAGGTTCACACTAATTAAAAACCATCTATCTATTTTGCTTTTTTATGAGAAAGGACAAGTTAGTTGGAGTTGATGTTGTCCTTTCTCATAACAACAATACAAAGGTGCAGGGAATGGCGGGATAAAAAAAGGAACGGTTTGGGCATTTTTTACAAATCAAACATTTTCTAATAAAAAAACCCTTCAAAATGAATTAGTTATCATCTTGAAGGGCAATAATATTTTTTCACTTAGTCCATAGTTGATGGTCGATAGTCCATAGAAAAAAGCAAAAAACGAAGATTTTGCGAAGCAAAATCACTCACTATGGACTATGGACTACAGACTATCGGCTGCCTCACATTTTCACGAATGGCTTTGTTTGTATCAGTTCACTATCATTCTCATTCATTCTAATGTAATATTGACCTGCCGGAAGTGAAGCTACATTTACTTGAAAAGTATTTTTGCCTCTTACCACAAATTCTTCCCCCATCAGAGCAGGCTTACCGTCAGTAGAGAAGACTTCGTACATCACCAAGCGTGTTTCTTCTACATAATAATCAACATTCAACTGCTGATTAGCAGGTACAGGATATAGCAAGACCTCCTTAATCTCAAGTACCTCATCCGAACGGTCTTCAAGGTCATCTTCACATATTTCGTAGGCACAATCAGCCACAAGGCTCACAAAACCTACCAGATATTCATCACCTGAATTTTGGTCATTACTATCTGTAAATGTCACCGTCCAGTCACCGGGTTCTACATTCGTTGCCATAGGTATCGGCAGGGTTACAACGTACAAAGCCCCAACAGGATGCGACGACCCCGAACCATTGCAAGTGCCAAATATATTGCCCATAAATATAGGATTACCCGCCGGGTCTGTTATTTCTACTTCAATATCGCTCTCACAGGAAGCCCCTGTTACGCGAAAATATCCTTGCATCACAATATCATTACAGGTGGCATCACTTGGAAACATCGGCACTTCAAGCTTTGTAGTCACTCCTGCGCCATCTACAAACTTGTCCATATCCGAATAAATAAAGACCTCGTCTGTGACCTCAACTAAGGTGCAACACAATTCTTCCTGACTATCACAGCCTTCGGCATTATTCGCTATTTCGGCTTCCCCTTCCCTATTAATAAAATCACATACAGGCGTCACTTCGCATATCGGCAAATTAGGATTATTTTTTATACGAATACTCGTAACCTTATTATTTTCAATAAGACCATCCAAACCACTGATATCGCTCAAAATATCATTATCACATATCCATATCACCGATGCTGTGTAGCAAACTGTACTCAGACCGTCCAGCGAAACGAGTTTGTCATTGTCTTGCAGAATGATGCCCAAACCTACCCGTTTCAGGTTTGTCAATCCATCTAAATCCTCAAGTTGATTGAATATGATACGTACATACGAACCCACACGGACAATACCTTCTAATCCGGCTGTGCTGGTATTTCTACCGCCAAAAATGGAAAGATGCCCATCAATATTGGTCAGATTATCTAATCCGGTAAAGTCGGGTGCGGATAAATAGCTAATTCTAAGGTCACCTTTAATTTCTGTAATTTGGCTCAAGCCTGCCAGACTATTCATGTTTTTACCAAATATATCCACATCGCCCTGAATGCAGGTACAGCCCGGATAATTGGTGGCAAAAGCATCAATTTCCGCTTGACTGGTAAACCCGATACCATCAGGCAAACAAGTGGATTGGGCAGATAAGGTAATACAAAAGGCGAAGGATAGTAGAGTTAAGAAGACTTTTTTCATAAATGCTGAATTTTTTATTTATTGGATAGACTTAATGTGTAAAAACGAAAACCTATTGTACGGATAAGCACATATAAAGTTTCCTCACATAAAGTTATGTTCAATTTACGAAAAAAATAGAATTAATGCTTATTAATTTTATGGAAATCAGTGGTTATTTTTGTGTTAAGTTATTTTTTGTAGGTAATGGCTTTTTTTGGTTCTTTGACATTTTTTGCAAATAGTGTCTCACGCAGAGAACGCAGAGGTCGCAGAGAATTGATTATCAGTACTCTGCGACCTCTGCGAACTCTGCGTGAAAAGAGCGTTTTATTGAATTTGCAAAAATTATCAAAGAACCGCTTTTTTTTACGCTTAAATTACGTGGTCTTTTAATGTCTTCTTCAACGCCAACATCTCATCCCGATATTGTGCGGTAGTGATGAAATCAATATCTTTGATGATATTTATCGTAAAGTTATTTTTTGTAATAAAATACAACTACTTCTCCACCAGGTATTCGTTAAGTTGTGATAATCAATTACTTATAATATTTTGTAAAGCATAAATAATTCATTATTAATTAGTTAATTGAATTAAAAATATTTACATAAAATAATAATTAAAATAATTTTATAAATAATTAATTAACAGAACTTGGAGAATTGCTGCTGCAAATCATTACATTAAACCAAATATTGAATACCTTATTTTTGAATATTATTTAGTTTTTACAGTCATTTTATGGTTTTTTTTATTAAAATTCGGAAACATAACTTGCTGTAAATCAATCTATAATACAGTTTTTTTGAGGCTGCTCAAATAATTTTGCACCCGGAATGCTTTACCAAACTACCAAAGAACAGCTTATCTTTGTCCAATGCAGCCACTCCGCTACTACACCGACGAAAATATCAACCCCAAGCTCATCCAATCATTGACAGAGCAAGGCTTAGACGTACTTTCCTGCCAAGCGGCGGACATGTTGGGCACTACGGATGTGGAGCAATTATTATTTGTCACAAAAGAAAAACGCCTCATTATCACACGCGATGACGATTTTTTAAAATGGCATCGCAAAGGCGCGAAACACACGGGCATCATCTACATTCACCCGAATATGACGGATGCAGACGCCCTCCAAGGCATCCTCAACATCCACACCCACCACGCCACAGAAATCCAACGCAAACCACGCCGCGTATTTGTCATTCAACCAAAAACAAAACCACGAAAATGGTGGCAACGGTTGTTTGGGGGATTGGTTTATTGAGTTGATTAAGTTGATTGGTTTATTGGTTTATTGAGTTGATTGGTTTATTGAGTTGATTGGTTTATTGAGTTGATTGGTTTATTGAGTTGATTGGTTTATTGAGTTGATTGGTTTATTGAGTTGATTGGTTGATTGGTTGATTGGTTGATTGGTTGATTGGTTATTCGTATAATTTCGCTACGCGAAATTCATTTTTCACTCAATAAACTTAATAAACCAGTCAACTTAATAAACTTAATAAACCAATAAACTTAATAAACCAATCAACTCAATAAACCCAATCAACCAATCAACTCAATAAACCAAATCACTTACTCTTCTTTCTCAATTCCTCTTTCGTGACGATTTTGATTTTATCACCTTCTTTCAGGTCTTTAGAAACGGCTTTGTACGGACCGGTGACAAGCGTATCGCCTAGTTCGAGACCTTCTAAGACTTGAATGTAGGTATCATCTTGAATACCGGTTTTGATTTCGCGCATTTCTGTGCTGTCGCCTGATGAGATGAATACGATTTCCAACAAATCGGCGTCGTCTTCATCCTTTGCGTCTTCGTCTTCGCGGGTAGCGACGGCGAGTAGTGGCACGGTCAGTATGTCGCGCTCGGTCAGTGTCCGAATATCTACGGATGCCGACATGCCGGGACGAAATACGCTACGTCCGGGCTTCTGTAAATCGCGGTACGAATCGGGCAGCAGACGGATATTGACCCGGAAATTGGTCACTTGGTCGGCGGTCAATTGTCCGGTCAAACCGCCGCTTGCAGAACTAGCAATTTCAGTCACGACGCCTTTAAATGGATGGTCGAGATAGGCATCTACTTCCACATCGGCAGTATCGCCCATGCTGACGCTGATGATGTCATTTTCGCTGACATCGACCTGCACTTCCATCACGTCGAGATTGGCGATTCGCATGATTTCCGTACCCGTCATTTGCAGTGTACCCACAACGCGCTCGCCTTGCTCCACATTCAGCTTGGAAATAACGCCACTCGTCGGTGCATAAATAATCGTGCGACGCAGATTGTCTTTGGCTTCTTTTACCGTAGCATCTGCACTTGCCACCTGATATTCTGCCGCGCGAATACTCTCTTGCGAAGAAGCAATACTGGCATCGGATGATTCGATAGCTGCATTGGCTGCGGCAAGATTGGCTTCCAATGAACGCAAAGCAGAGAGCGTACCCTCCAATTCGGCATCAGAAATGACGCCTTCTTTGTGCAGCATTTCGTTCCGCTTGTGGGCGGCACGACTGTTTTCGATTTGTGCCAATATCTGGTCGCGTTGTGCGATGGCTTGTTTTTTACCTGCCTGCAATTGAGCGACTTGCGAACGAGTGTTTGCCAAGTTTGCCGCCGTTGCATTTTTGCTGGCAACGACACGCTCTACGGCAGATTCGTATTGGTCGGGCGCGACTTTGGCAAGCAATTGCCCTGCCTTCACGGTATCGCCTTCTTCGATGTACAAATTGACAATTTCGCCCGATACATCCGAACTAATTTTTACCTCAAATTCCGGGTATATCTTGCCACTCGCCGACACCAATTCGGTGATAGAACGCTTGGCTACGCCTTCGGCAGTCACTTGTGTGGCGTTTTCTTTTTTATTTTTGTTTCTCCAAACAATAAAGCCTACTAATCCTGCTATCAAGAGTATTAATAAAATAATGGGCAGGTTGCTGCGTCTGCGCTTCCTTCTGGTCATAATAAGTTGTTGAAGTTTAAGATTAAGTTTAAGACTAAGTTTAAATATTATTTTTTTTTGAAAAAAATAATATTATTAAAAATGCAATTTAATTGAAAATTAAATTAATTCAATTTTTAAACTTAATCTTATTCTTAAACTTAAACTTATAAAGTAATCTCTCTCCCAAGATAAAAATCAAGGACTTTTAAATTGAATACGTATTGATATTTTGCGTTTAGCAAATTAACTTTTGCAATATCGAAGGCGTCTTTTGCGGCGGTATAATCGAAGGTATTTATCGCACCCAAATCAAAGCGTTTTTGTGCGCTGGTAAATGCGACTTCGCGGGCTTCAAGTGTTTTTTTGGCGGCGCGAAGCGAATTGAGTGCGGCACGGGCATCAATGAGGGCATTTTGAATGTCGGTTTTTAGTTGTTGGCGGGTTTGTTCGTTGGTCAGCTCTGCACTAAGGACGCCGAGTTCGGCGCGTTCGACATTGATACGATTAACACCGCGACTGTAAATTGGTACATTGAGACTCAGACCGACGGCTTGGCTGAGGTTTTGGCTAAGTTGATTGGTGAAGGGATTGTCCTCAAAAATAGGAATTTCGCTGGAAGCCCTCACCGGAAATATTCCGTATGGAGTGATGACTTCTGCGACATCTTGCTCAATAACGATTACTTCACCGGTAGAACGAATACCCAAATTGGAATAATTCGTAGATACACCGCCAAAATAAGTCAGCGATGGACGCATCCCGGCTTTTGCAATATCAATACCGACCTCTGCACTTTTTTTGCGGTGTTCGCCTGCTACAATTTGCGGTTGATTATTGACGGCTTCATTATATAAAGTCTCTACGGTCACAGTACTAATATCGACTTCATCCGTCAATTCAAATGAGGGGCGGGCAATCGTCATTTTATAATCGGGGTCAAGATTGAGTTGTGTTTTTAGAAATGCAAATGCCTGAACCAGTGCATTTTCTGACGCAACGATGCCTTGTTCATCGCTCGCTATCTGTGCCTCAAAATCCAGAAGCGTTACTCGTGCAACTGCGCCTGCACTGACGAGTCTTTGGGTACGATCCAGTTGCGCTTGGGTTTGTTTGAGGCGATTTTGGGTGATGTTGATTTGGTCTTGCGCGAGTAGTACCTGCAAATATGCTTGGGCGATACTCAAGCCCAAATCATTCTTGACTCGTGCTGCATCTGCTTGGGCAGCTTGTACATCATATTGACTCTGCTTGATGCTGTTTTGTATCTGCCCACCACCATAAATCAAGCCCCCGCCATTGAGTCCGAAGCCATTGGCTTGGATGGTAGCCGCTTCAAATGTATTGGTCGTAGGGTCGATGGAGCGACCAAAATTATAACTGTGCGAAGCATTTGCCGAAAGGTTGGGGAGGCGCGATTTGCGGCTTTGTTCTTCGGTCAATTCTGCCTGACGAATCCCTATTGCCGCTTGTTTGAGTTGTAAATTATTGTCCTCTGCATACCGTAAACAACGTGATAAATCCCACACATCGTCTTGCGCGAAATTGGGGGTAAGGGAACATAGTGTAATTAGAAATATTGTAATAAGTTGTCTCATAAAATTTCTTTAAATGAGTACATGAGAAAATGAATAAATGAGTAAATATTTCTATGCGACAGCATATTTACTCATTTAATCATCTATTCATGTACTCATTTCTTACTTAGTAACGATAAAACAATAACTTCCGCATTTGGACGGCTTCTTTTGCCCTTATTTTTTCTCTTGAAAACAGTTATTTATCCAGATAAACGCCTATTTCCAAGAGAAAAACTAAACACAAAATAACCTCGTCGAAATGCGGAATTTATTATTCTATCGTTACTTAACTGCAATGCTACCGCGAAGTTGACAAAAATTCTAATTATTTATATCAAATCAAATGAATTATGGATGAACGGGGGGAAAATCCAAAATCCAAGTGTAAAAAAGCAAATTCTTAAAACCCAAAACAACTGTCATGCTGAATTTATTTGAGTGTGTCACAAATCGGTGGCGGGTTCATTCAAAATAAAAAAAACAAAAAGCAACCGTCATGCTGAATTTATTTCAGCATCTCCCGAACCATAGAAAATTAATGCTGTACAAAAGCTCATAACTCATTGTTTATAAGTGAAATACGAAAATTTAGGCTCACGCTTAATGTCGTGCTTGTCGTTCGGGAGATTCTGAAATAAATTCAGAATGACGTTTTGTTTTAAGATTATGTAATTTTTGCCTTTGGTTTTCTTACATTTTCACTCCCCCGTCCAAACAGGTGAACGTTTCTCCCGAAATGCTTGTATACCTTCTTGCCCGTCGTTGGAAGCTACGGTTTTTTGGAGCATTTCCATGAGATACTTATGTGCTTCGGCGTCAGGTTGAATGTGGTCATAAGCCTCTAAGCCCATGCGGATAGCAGAGGGGCTGTTTTGTTTTAATTCTTCGATAATTTTATGAGTTTCATTATCAATATTTTCTGCAGTTGTTACGTGGCTGACTAAGCCGTATTTTTCGGCTTCGTGTACAGGTAAGTTGTAGCCTCTGATACACCAATCAACAACCTTGCGCGCAGGCATTACGCGCAGCAGTGCCGCCATGACTTGAAAAGGATATAAGCCGCGCTTCACTTCGGGTAAGCCAAATTTGATACCTTCCTGCGCCACTACTATCTGACTTCCGGCAAGAAAGAAAAAGCCTCCGGCATAAACATCTCCTGTGATTTTGGCGATAGTAGGTTTGTGCATTTTATTGAATAACTCGCCAATCAGTATTTCTCCGGTAGGTGCAGGGATAGACGATTCATATTCGCCCAGAATACCCATAAATGCCTTCAAATCTGCTCCGGCGCAGAATACATTGCCCTTTGCTTGTATGACAACGACCCACACGCCCGATTCGTGGTGTGCATACTGCATCGCAAATGCCAATTCATTGACCATTTGAGGGTGAAGGGCGTTTTTTTTCTTTTCCCGATTCAAAGTGAGGGTGAGCACATGGTCATTTTCGGCAACTTCTATGAAGGCGAATGTTTCATTGTGGATAGTGGAGGTTTGTGCTTTTGTGTAATGATTCATGTTAATGCGATAATGATGTAATGCGACAATGCGATAATGTTGTGTATGGATGAGGTGCAAATTGTTGAATTTTTACCAATTTTATGTTAACTATTGCTCAAATAATGAAAACTTTGAAGTTGGAATTTGAAGATTTTGTTCAAATTTAAGCTAAAACTATGGTTTTTTAAATATTCATTACATTAAATGTGTTTATTTTAAATGCGTCACATTTTTATCTCAAAAATGCCTTATTTATTGCTTTTTTTATAAATAAATCAAAAAAAGTGTGTCACAAAGATTGTTTTAAAATATTGACAGCAATTTTGAGATAAAAACTAAACAAAAACAAGTTCTTGCATATTTCTATTATGTTGTTTAATTGCTTGTTTAATAGTGTTTTGTATCTAAATTAAATTTTTAATAAAAATATTTTTTGTAGATAAAAAATTATACTACGAAATGGCTGCATGACAATTATTTTACATTTTTTTTGCCCCTTGCCCCTTGCGTCCTAATGAAAAAGTATCTATGTTTGTACTGTCATACGGCAAAAATGACAATCAAACTATTGAACAGAAAACTCACCACGTTTGAGTTCCTACATTCACGTAAGGAACATTAGAACAAACTAACAAAATCCACTTTTATACCAACTCAATTATCAGTATATGGCATTTCCATAACATGCCTTTTCTGAATAATTTGAAAATCGTTAATATTGAGATTTAAATGAATGTATATTTATTTGAATCGTGATATATAGACTTTTTTGAGCAAAATTTTCCGCTCTATAAATTAGTATCAAAAGTGATGAAAGCGGTTGGAGTCCCATAACTCCGGCTTGCTATTCATCGGACAAGTGAGAAATCGTTAGTACCATGAGAATCTTTACATTGACATTATTGATGAGTTGGTCTTGCATCTGCTGGGCTGCACACACATTACCGCAAAAAGATGAAGCGTCTTTGGTTTCTGTAACAGTAGATGTTATTGAATCGGTAAGTTGCTTTGGCAACGCCGATGGCGCGATAGCAATCAGCGTAGATGGAGGTATGCCACCATTGAATTACCTATGGTCGAATCAAGCAACTTCGGAAGACATTGACAACTTACTACCCGGAAGTTACAAAGTGACCGTGACTGATGCTACGGGGGCATCCGTGTCGTCCCCAAACATCACGGTAGAACAACCACAAGTGATGAGCGTAGCACTCAATTTTGTGCAAAGCTTGACCTGTGCCGACGCCGACAATGGCGCGATAGAGATTACAGTATATGGAGGCACAGAGCCTTACGAATATATCTGGTCGCATGGTGCTACGGAAGAAGATCCGTCAAATTTACCAATGGGTAACTACCAATTCACAGTGACTGATGCCAACGGCTGCGTGTGGGATTCGCCCACAGTGACCGTGAACGAACCGAATGCCATTGTACTGTATGAAACGGTTAATAATGCGACTACGGGAGAAAGCAACGGTAGTATAGAGATTGATTTGAATGGCGGTTTGCCTCCCTATAATTTTCTTTGGGACAATGGTGTAATTTCCGAGAACTTAGAAAATGTAGAAGCAGGTACATATTGCCTTACCGTGACGGATGCTTATGATTGTGTCATCACACAGTGTTATGAAGTCGGCGAAAATACCGCTGTCTCAAATGACGAAGTAGAAGACTTGACAAAGCTGGACGTTTTTCCAAATCCGGCTACTGATAATGCAGTATTGAATTTTGAATTGGAAAAACCACAGCAAGTGAACATCAGTATTATTGACATGTCCGGCAAAGAAGTATGGTCACATAATGCAGGCATGGTGCGCTCCAGAGAATATTACCTCAATACGAAAAGATACCCCGCAGGTGTATATCTGATTAAGACAAACATTGCAGGAAAAATATTGACTAAAAAGTTGGTCGTCAAGTAATTAAATACCCCAATTCAGAATTACCTTATGTTTTGTTATTTAGAATTTCAAAATAAAATAAGTGGAACATCACCAGTCTTCTGCCCGATTTTCACAAGAATTTACGGCAAATAAAAGGCTAGACCCACTATGAATCTTACGCCGATGAGTGGACAGCTAAATGTCCGAACAGTGTTTTGCAAAATTGATTGCCTTCAAATTTCTACCAAGCAAGACACCTAAGAACGTTATTCAAAAAGCAGGTCTGCTTATCGGTGTAGATTCTTTTTAAACTATCAAGAAAAAAGTTGAAAAATGATGAATATCGTGTGCCAGTGGTCTTCGGACCATTGGCTACCGCGAAAAAATGAATTGGAAAAGTTGAATCATCATAGACGAGGCAGTACAAATTTTTTAAACCGTCCCTAGACCATTTTTAAGCAGGTTCGAACAAACCAAACTAAGTATTAAACCATTACTCTTGTACGTCTCGTCCCTTCCCTAACCGGGCATTATGACAAAATTGTGTAATTGACTATGAAAATAATCGTCCCGGTAGTACAACAACGCCCGACATTTGTCGGGCGTTTTTTATTGCCCTTCCGCAACTTTTTGCTGTTTAATTCGATTTATAATTATCGTAAATTCGTGCAGAAAAATGATGTGCAAAAAATTCACGAATTTTCTCCGTCGATATAAATTACTCGACCAAACAATAATTTATGAAAATAGGCATAGTATGTTATCCCACCTACGGCGGTAGCGGCGTAGTAGCTACCGAACTCGGTAAAGG
>CALHBW010000359.1 GCA_937930625.1 uncultured Saprospiraceae bacterium
CCGTCATTCCGCACTTGATGCGGAATCTTTTGGGCGCAAGAGAGCGATTTTAAACTAAAGCTACTGTTTGACATTGTGCTAAGACTTAACAGATTTCGCATCAAGTGCGGAATGACGGTTCATTTTAGTTTCTTTGTTTTCTTCGTGTCCTTGTACCTTATTGGTTCAACCAAATTATGCCGAAAACCGCTACCATATTAATCATCGCTCTATGCACTACGATATTCGCGTACTTCAATTACGAAAATCTCCCTTTGAATTTTTCTTTGGTCTTGGGCGCACTGTTCGCGCCTTATATCTTCCGAAAAATTGACAACACAAATAGTCATAGGTATATTTTTGTTGTACTGTTGTTGGGCGGACTGTTGTTCTTTCGGCGCAGTGCTTCTTTGTATTATGCTTTTTGGTGTTTTTGTGTCTTGTACATCCTCGAAAGTCAATGGGGTCGGCTCAATCAATTACCGCTTTTCCTCTTGGCAGTGGTATCGGCGTTTGTGAATCACATTGCGTATGTGTGGAGTTTTCCGATACGATTGTGGTTGAGTGGTGTGGTGGTGAAATCGTTGACATTCATAGGAATGGAAGCGCAAGCCGACGGCAATATTATACTACTCAATGGCAATGATTTCAATGTAGAACCGGGCTGTGTGGGTTTGAATATGTTGGTGACGGGTTTGGTGTTAGGCTTGTTTATTCTCGCTCATTTTGAACGACAATATAAACGTACTTTCAATTTTTTAGAGGTAACGGCGGCAATGTTTTTGGTGCTTTTCTTATCTGTTATTTCTAATTATATTCGACTGCTGACATTAGTTGTGTTTTATATTTTACCGGAAAATCCTTTACATGAATTGGTGGGAATTGTGTGTTTGGTGCTATATGTTTTGTTAGCGTTTTATGGCATCGTAGCGCGGTACTTCCAGTCCGCGTCGCGTTAGGAACGCGAAAAAACTGTTTCTCGGAAATATTAATTTTTATCATTAAAACTAACAGACAAGAATGTCTGTGTTACGTAAATTATCAAATGAAAAAAATCACATTATTCATACTTATCAGCATGATAATTTTGGCTTGTACGAATACCGAACAAGGACGAGTTGTACATGCTGAAACCAAGACAAAACTAAGCAATGAACAAGCAAACGAAGAAGAACAAGACAGCTTTTCGATGCAGGTCATGGACTTACCGATTCAATTTGAAGGAACAAATATACTGCTGCATCCCATAGGAGAAATAATTGAATATCCATACAGTAAACGACGCGGCAACAAAATGTTTTCATTCGGTTCTTCGTCGGGCAGTAGTGGTAGCGGCAGTGGCAGTGGCTATATGAAAACTTCCATAAGCAGACATAGCGGCAATTCATTGAATGGTGATATGAGAAATATCAAATTTGAAGATACTAAAAAGGGAACGGTGAATACCCTGACGGATAAGGATATTTACATCAATCGTATGATTTTTTTACATGATTTGCACGAAAAAACAGGCAAACAATTATTGATCTATTCGGTGTATGATAAAGACACAAACGGAGATAAAGTATTGAATAGAAATGATTTAGAGTCATTGTATATTAGCCGGATAGATGGTACGGATTTTCAGAAATTGAACAAAGATAATCACAAACTCATTCAATGGAAAATACTGACAGCAATGGAAAAACTCTATTTCAGAACTGTCGAAGATACCAACCAAAACGACAAATTTGATAAAGATGATACCTTTTACAATTATCAAGTTGATTTAAATTCTTCCGATAATTTTACAGCAGAAAAATATACTTTTTTAGACTAAAATATGGCAAAACGACTATTCGACATACTCATGGCATTGATAGCTCTGACTATCTTTTCTATCCCGATGCTCTTTGTTGGAAGCGATTTTGTCGGAGGTGAAAATTAAACGGAAATCAGAAACGAAACCTATTGAATTGGGTGGAAAGCAAGTATCGGAATTTACTGCGTAATTCCCATCACTCAATCACAACCGCCCTCCCCAAAGCCCAATAATGCCCCTGCGTAGGTTCGCCCATCACTTGCGCGGTATAGACGCCCGATTCACCGTTAATCGGAATTTGAATATCGAAATCCGTATTGGCTTGCACATCCTGTATCAACAAGGTGTCGGCAGCAAGAATGGGAGCTTCAAATCCGGGACGAAAATCCTCACAATCCGTAAATCGAAACGCCAACACTTTAGGCGTTGTGAGATTTTCATCTGCTTTGCCACGTAGTCGAATCCAGCGAGTGTTACGACTTTCATTAAAGCAACCTTGCTCGTTATAAGCGTCAATTTGCAAGCGGCTGTTGCCTTCAAAAATCATCGTTTGTCCTGCTTTCAGGGATTCCATGATGGCAGTCCATTCCAAGCGCTGTGCATACACCGCAGTGGTCGGATACGCCAACGCAGGGTCAAGTACTACTCCGGGAATCGGTGTAAAAATCCGATGATTGTCACTACCTCCTACGGCAACCGTTTTGCGTCCTGCGAGCAAATCACACAACCAAATATCTCTTGCTGTTTTGTCCCAATTGTCGTAGCCGATAGTGCCGTTCCAGATTTCAATGGCATCATAGTCATAACTCGTCCAGTCGAAAGCAATCCACGGAGTAAGCGAATAAGGATGATTGAGAATAGCAAAACACCCCGCATCCTTAGCTTGCTGCACGGTTTGTGCGCCTGTGACCGTTCCGCGTGGTCGGTCAATAAACACCACCGTCGTATCAAAAGTCGCCAAATCCATCGGAATACAAGCAATATGCCCCGTCGGTTGTGAAAGATTATCTTCCTCTGCAACCGGGCTGATTTCATTCCCGCTAATCATCAAAAAATTATCGTCGGAAAGACTTTGAGTAGTTGACCAATATGGAAATTCAGAGCCTTGATTGAAAAGTGCGGGGTCTTCCTCTGTGGTCGTGTGGTCACTGCCCGTGCTGTTGCTATGGTCGGTCAGCACCAAAAAATCCAAACCGCGCTCAACGGCAATTGCCTTGATGTCGGGTGGATAAGAATCGCCGCCCGTGTCGTTGCTCGCGCCCGTAGCATGTACGTGAAAATCACCGAAATACCATCTGCCCGGTGGGTCAGCTTCAAAATCGGGGAGGCAGTTTGGTGTATTGTCGTCGTCTTTGCAAGCCGATAAAAATATGGCGGTGGTCAGAAGGAATAAAGCAACGTAAATGACTTTTTGCATATAATTATTTTTTGTAAAAATAACGACTTATTCGTTTTTGCCAATTATGTATGGTGGTCATTTTATAAAATAATCTTACATTAGCCCACAAAAAATACTACAACACAACGAAACCCCAACACCACAACACTATAATCATGGAATACAGAAGATTAGGAAAATCAGGTTTACAGGTCAGTACACTTTCATTTGGTTCGTGGCTGACTTTTGGCGCGCAAATCGGGGATGACGTAGCCGAAAAACTCATGATAATGGCATACGACAATGGCGTCAATTTCTTCGACAACGCAGAAGTATATGCCAATGGAAAGTCGGAAATTGTCATGGGAAATATTTTGAAAAAAACGGGTTGGTCACGCGATACCTTTGTCGTATCAAGCAAGGTGTTTTGGGGCGGTAAATTGCCTAACCAAAGCGGCTTGAGTCGCAAGCACATCACAGAAGCCTGTCATGCGGCATTGAAGCGATTGCAGGTCGATTATTTGGATATGTACTTTTGTCATCGACCCGATAAAAATACGCCGATATTGGAAAGTGTCCGCGCGATGAATACTTTGATTGAGCAAGGCAAAATATTGTATTGGGGAACTTCAGAATGGAGCGCGCAGGAAATCATGGAAGCGCACATGGCAGCCGAAAAATACGGACTCATCGGACCAACAATGGAACAGCCGCAATACAACATGTTTCACCGTGATAAATTTGAGGTCGAATACGCACAGATTTATAAAACGGTGGGCTTGGGTACGACGATTTGGTCGCCTTTGGCATCGGGTGTTTTATCGGGTAAGTATAATGATAAATTCCCGGAAGGTACACGCCTCACCAACGAAGGTATGGAGTGGCTCAAAGAACGCTCACTCACCGAAGACCGCGTCGTAAAGACCCGCGAACTCACCAAAATCGCCAACGAAATCGGCACGACAATGCCGAAAATGGCGGTAGCTTGGTGTGCGAAAAATCCGAATGTGAGTACCGTCATTCTTGGTGCATCAAAATCGCATCACTTGGAAGAGACTTTGACTTCTTTGGATGTGCTACCGCTTTTGACGGATGAAGTGATGGAGAAGATTGAAGGGATTTTGGAGAATAAACCTGCTCATCCGGCATTTTAGGAAATTCCAAGCTCCAAGCATTAAATTCCAAATTCCAAAAAACAATAGGAAATTATAATCGAATTGGAAATTGGAGTTTGGTGCTTGGAATTTGAAATTTGTTTTTTGGTGCTTGGAATTTTTTACTGATTTTTTCCAAAAAATTATGTATTTTTGAAAATATAAATAACCAAATGCAAGATTTACCCATTGACCATGATACACAATGGAAGATATTGATAGAAAAATTGCCAAAAAGTTTTACGGAATTTTTCTTGCCACATATTTTTCCGTTGGTAGATTGGAGTAAGCCTGTAAAGTCTATGGAGCAAGAACTCCACAAACTCGTTGCTGACAAGTATAGAGGTGATAAGGTCATCAATGACAAATTGTTGAAATTTCATCTGAAAAGTGGCGGCGAACAGTGGATTTTGGTGCATGTAGAACTGGAATCCGGTGCTAAAGTAAATGTGCCGGAACGGATGTTTGTGTATTTTTATCGGATTTTTGATAAAGAAGGGAAGATAGTTACGGCATTGGCTGTATTTACAGGTGATTCAGTACCAAAGAATTATGACC
>CALHBW010000360.1 GCA_937930625.1 uncultured Saprospiraceae bacterium
AAGGAACTCAATGCGGACTTGGGCTTGGATTGGTATGACTATGGCTTTCGGTGGTATGATGCGGAGTTGGGGCGGTTTCCTTCGGTAGACCCGATGGCAGAAAATAGACTTGGCATGACACCATTCAATTATGTTTCTAACAATCCGATATCAAGGATAGACCCTTACGGTTTGACTGACTTCTACTATAATTCAGTAGAAGGTGATAACCCGATGGTTTATCTGGGAACTGACGGAGTATCAAATGGTATTATTGCGGTAGTAACAGACCAAGCTGTTATAAATCAAATACTTAGTAATAAAAGTAAAACAATCAATCCAGCTAAAGACAGTTATATTGAACTACCACCATATGAACACAGACAAGAAATTATAGGTATTGTAGAGGGGGCATATTACGTTGCAGAACAAAAAGGGGATGAAGGCATAATGTATGAGATGGGAGGTATAGGTTATATGGACGGAAACGATGGTGTAGTTCATGTTAGAGCCCAAGATGGAGACGAGGACGACTATCAGATAGATTTATTTGAAGTTTATGAGCGGTCAAAAAATAGAAGAACTACACGAAAGTACGTAGATAGACTGAATAGCTTACCACAAGGTCATGACTGGCGTTATCAGAGTGGAGAAATAAAATTTAGCAAATGGAAATATACCTGGCATAGTCACCTTGATAGAGAGGGAGGTATAACAAATAACTGGCCTTCAAATAATGATAAAAACTTTGCGAGCCAAATACCGGATGCAGTGCATATGGTAGTTTCAAGATTCGATAAGCAAATTTACTTTTATGATGGTAAAGTCACCCTCAATCCTTCGACAGGTACCTATATACCCATCGTCTCTGTTCCTTATCAATGGTTCAGACATGTAAAAGAAAGACCTAAGAAATCACGTTAAATATGTGAAATTTATTTACGTAATTAGTCACTTATGCTGATAAAGAGTTTTGATTAATTTTTGTCAGTGTAGGTGACTTTCTTGAATTTAAATAAAATGAATAAAATATTTATATTAATTATTGTATTACTTTTCCCTTTATTATGTTTTTCCCAAAAAAAAGTTGCAGAATATTTTAAAGGAAAAAAGTCAGAAACATACTACTTAGATAAAGAGAAATGCAAGGAAATTTACCTAGATAGTAAGGGAATGCGGACGTTACCTTCTGATATTTTGAGCTACACCGAAGTAGAAGTTCTCATTTTAGAAAATAATCCAGATTTAAACTTCGAAGATGTAATAGATACCTTAGCACTTTTACCTAATTTAAAATATATAGATTTAGCCTCAAATAATTTGAAAGAATTACCGGATAATATTGATCGGTTGAGTATCTTGAAATCATTAAATTTAAATCATAATAATCTAAAAACTTTACCACGTTCAATTAAAAAATTGAAAAAAATGAGAATACTGGATTTGGATAATAATCCTGATTTTGATTTATCTTCGCTAAAATACGTTACATGTAAGCTTAATTATTTATCTGTAGATAATATAGGGATTAGTGGACTCCCACGTACAATTACTAAATTTAAAGAACTAACCTCTCTATCCATTCGAGAAAATAGAATTAAGGTACTTCCTTGTTATTTTTCTAAACTTAAAAAATTAGAATATGTTCAGTTGGGTAAAAACCCTATTGAATACTATCCAAAATGTTTATTAAAAATGAAAGCATTAAATATAATACCAAGAGAATATTTTAAAGGTACAAAATAGCAAAATATCTTTTAGCGACAGTAGTAACAAGCCTGAAATCATCCAAGAAGCCGACTACTACCCCTTCGGTATGCGCCATGATAGAAGCATTACTGCGACCAATCACTACCTATATAATGGTAAGGAGTTGAATAGTGATTTGGGCTTGGATTGGTATGATTATGGGGCGCGGTGGCTTGATGTGGAGACTGGACGTTGGAGTTCTATTGACCCGTTGGCGGAGAGTTACGCTTTTTCAATTATGTAGGGAATATGCCCATAAGCGTAATAGCCCCTGATGGACGAGATAATACGTATTGTCATGTCCTTAAATTTTTTAGAATCATGCTTTTTTCATAATTTCGCAGTTTTTCGCTCAAACAAAAATCACAAATATTATTTCGCATGAAAATAGGTATCATTCGGGAGGGAAAAGTTCCGCCAGATTCGCGCGTTCCACTCACGCCCAAACAATGTCGTTACATCATCGACAATTACCCCGTTCAAATCAAAGTACAAAAATCGCCCGGACGCTGCTACACCAACGCAGAATACGAGGCGGAAGGCATTTCGCTTGTAGATGAGATTGCTGATTGTGAGGTGCTTATGGGCGTCAAAGAAGTTCCAATCGCGCAACTGATTGCTGACAAAACCTATTTTTATTTTTCTCATACTATAAAAAAGCAAGCCTATAATCGTGGTTTATTGCGCGCTATGTTAGAGAAAAACATCCGCATGATAGATTACGAAACCCTGACCAATGAGCGCGGCAAACGCCTCATTGCCTTCGGGCGTTTTGCGGGTATCGTAGGCGCGCATAATGGCGTGATGACCTACGGCTGGCGTACCGGCGATTTTGACCTCAAACGCATGAAAGATTGCCACGATTATGCCGAAGCCAAAGCCATTTACAAAACCCTCCAATTACCTGCTTTCAAGACTGTCGTAACGGGTACAGGACGTGTATCCGGCGGCGCAGTAGAAGTCTTGGAAGCTATGAATATTCGCCGCGTCACGCCCGATGAATTTCTAAATAACAACTACAAAGAAGCTGTTTTCACGCAACTCCAATGCGTCGATTATGCCCAACATAAAATCACCAAAGATTTCGATAAATCTGATTTTTACGCCAATCCGCAAGATTACGAATCCAAATTCGCGCCCTACACACAGGCAGCAGATTTGATGATAAACGGTATTTATTGGGACAATCGCGCACCCGCTTTTTTCACTACTGAAGAAATGAAAAACGACAACTTCCGCATCAGCGTCATCGCGGATGTAACTTGCGATATTGCGCCCGTTTCTTCCATTCCTTCCACCTTACACGCCAGCACGATTGCCGACCCGATTTTTGGTTACGATGTACAAACAGGAACAGTTGCGACACCACATCAACCCGGCGTCATAGACATGATGACCATCGACAATCTCCCGAACGAAATGCCACGCGACGCCTCCGAATCCTTTGGCAACCAATTCATTAATAGTGTATTAGGAGAATTATTAAAAGATACAGAAAGTACTGTCATTCAACGCGCTACGATAGCTGTGGACGGGAAGTTGGGTGAATATTTCGGCTATCTGCAAGATTATGTGGATGCTTAGTACATTGTTAATTATATTTTGACATGTTTAATTTTCGCTCAAAAGCAGTTGACACTTTTTTGAAATGTAAAATCATACTACTATACATGAGGTAAAAAATCAAAAAGCAACCGTCATACTGAATTTATTTCAGTATCTCCCGAACGACGGAGAACCCATGCTGTACAAAACGTATAACTTGTTGTTTTTGAGTGAAATATATTTTTTTAGTT
>CALHBW010000361.1 GCA_937930625.1 uncultured Saprospiraceae bacterium
TATCTTTTCCATGAGGTCTTGTTGGACGTGTTCGGAAGCCACCACGAGTACATCATCAAAGAAATGACTCAGGTGTCCGCTACGTCGTGTCCAACGTACCTGCCGCACACGTTGGTTTTGCATACGCCCGTTGACCCTAACGCGTTGATTGGTATAATAATGGTGTCCGGCTTCGCCCTGCCAGTTGGATTCGGTTTGTGCATCGTAAGTCCAAAAAGGGAGATAAATGCCATGCAGGGCTTCTACTTTGGAGAGGCGTTTTAGTTTGCGTGGATGAAACCAGCCGCGTTTTATCCATTTCTCGAAAAGTATTTGCCCATCTTCATTCGGCACGCGAAAAGGAATGATGCCGACAGGCTGAATGTATTTGTGTTCAAAAGCCTCAATATTAATCTTTCGCGAACCACAAAAGGCACAATCCACCGCTACCTCCTTCGTACCGACCATGAATTTTGCACCGCAATTGCCGCAGTCCATCACCTTTTGCCCTTCTTCTTCGGGAACGAGTTTTTCGGATTCTTCGATGGCTTTTTGAAGGGCGGCTTCTTTTACTTCGTCGTTGGCTTCGTCGATGTCCTCACCATAACCGCAGTATTCGCAAGTAATTTGCAGGTTTTCGGCAGAATATATCAATGCCCCCCCACAGGATGGGCAGGGTACGTTGAGGACTTTTTCGATGACTTGTGCTTGGTCGGACATGCGTGATTTTTGATTTTTGATTGGGTGATTTTTGATTGGTTTTCAGTCAAAATATTTCAAAATACGTTTCCTATCCTCATTCGCCTTATCACTTTTATGGTATAATTCAACCATAACTATTTTTTCTTCTTGTGCTTCTTGAACGACGACCTCATCTTCTACAATTTCTTTCATTTCTTCAAAATATGCATATACCAGTCGCAAACCCGACCTTACGCCTTTGCCCTTCAGTGCTTTACACGCGATTTTTTTGACTTTTATAACACACGTTTCAATACCTAAATCATTTATTTGAAAGCTAAACGGCGGTCTTTCTTCGGGCATCACTGCCAATATTTTTTTGACTACTTCCAAATCTTCATTCAGGCTTCTATATTTTTTCAGTAATGTTTTTAAGTCCTTTTTAAACTCGTCCAATTCTTCAAAAATCATAATTGCTTATTTTACGCAGACGCAAGCCGGAGGCATTACGCTACGTTTTCATTATAATTTCTGACAGAAAATGGAGCTTCTCTGTACAAAGCCAATTCATAATCAATCACTTCCCCATCTTTAGATACCATCCACGGAATATCTTTGTGCGAATATTCACTAATCGCAGCAGCTGACCAATCTGAAAATTGCTCAATTACATGGTCTAATACTTCTGTTTCGCTGGCTTTGAGTGTTTGAAGATTTGCTTTTTCTAAAGGAATATATCGGGTCTGTTTGTGTTTGTGATAAGCTGTTTTAATTCTTTTAATGCACTTATTCTCTATCATTCTATTGATAAATGCTTGTATATTTTGCGGAACAGGTCCATAAGGGAGTTTATAATATTTCGCGCCCGTCAAATGTTCTTCGTATAATTCGTAATAATTAAAATCTGCAAAATATAATAGCTTGTATATCAAGGTTTCACCTACATTTGGCTTACCTGCACATCTTTCAAGGATGTATAATAAGACATTCGAGAATTTATCTGTATTTAATGTCGGTTCTGAAATTCTGTAATCTTCTTTTGGGGCAGATTGAGGGGATGTTTCATTTGAAATCTCTTGAATACTGAAATATTGCGCCAAAAATTTATCCAAGGAAAAACCTATCACATTAGATATTTTTTGGAGTTCCAAAACATTTAATTTTCGATTGCCCAGTTCAATTTGAGCCAATGAAGACCGCGATAATTCAATTTTTCCCGCAAGGTCGTCTTGCGACAAACCTTTGAATTGACGGAGTTCGGATATTCGCCGACCTATTTCTTTTTGAGAAAGTTGCTGATTCATTTTGTGTATTTTTATTGTAACAAAAATACAAAATGTTCGCAAACAAAACAACAAGCTGTTCTTTTTTAGAACATCGTAAAACGATTTTGCAAATCGTTCACACCATTACGTGACGATTTACAAAATCGTTTTACGTTCATTTATAACCTCGCCAACAACTCCTTCTTCTTCGCATCAAATTCCTTCTGCGTCAGGATGCCCGCTTCTTTCAGACCGCCGAGGTCTTTCAGCATATTCATAATATCCTGTTTCGTTTCGGCTTGTGGTGCGGCTGCGGGGGCTTGGTTTTGAGCTTGTTGCTGTTGATTTGCCATTTGGTTCATCATATTATTGCCCAAGCCCATGCCGATACCTACGCCGATGCCTTCGCCTGCACCTCCGGGATTGCTGGCGGCAGCTTCGATAGCGTTGGCAGATTGGAATTGGGTAAATTTCGCCATATCGTCACCGACCATATTCATGTTGGTCATTTTGTCGTAAAACTCCTCGACTTCTTTTGGCAATGAAGTGCTTGTGACTTGAAATTTGGTCAATTCAATCCCAAACGGCTCAAATTCGGCTTGTATTATCGGGCGAATTTTGTCCCCCAATTCGGTATAATTGCTCGCCATATCCAAGACAGACACCTGTGCTTCTGCGAGTGCTTCTGCAAACTTAGGCGCGATAATATCACGCATACGCGCTTCGATGTCTCTGACAGAGAGTTGTTTACCTGTACCTGCAAAGGAGGTGAACATTTTCTTCGGGTCTTTGACCTGAATGAAATACGTACCGAATGCCTTGACCCGTACCTGCTTAAATTCCGGGTCGCGCAGGATAATCGGGTTGGGAGTTCCCCATTTTAGATTGGTAAATTGACGGGTACTGACAAAATACACATCCGCAAGGAAAGGCGATTTGAAGCCCGTTTTCCAATTGCGAAGCGAAGTCATCAGCGGCATATTGTCGGTGATGAGGGTGTGCATACCGGGTTGGTAAGTATCTGCAAATTTCCCCTCATCAAGCATTATCGCTACTTGCGATTCGCGGACGGTGAGTTGTGCCCCATATTTGATATTGCAGTCTTTGTCCGGAAATTTCCACAGGATGGTATCGCCGCCAGATTCTACCCAGTCGATGACTTCTATTAATTCGTCTTTGATAAATTTAAATAAACCCATTTTAATTTTTGATTGAGTGATTTTCGATTTTTGATTGTGAAACTCGGGGATTGTTGTGATTGCTTGATTGTGAAATTGTTAGGAGTGATTTTTCATTCATACAATTATACAATTTTGCAATTAGAAATGTTTTTTATTTCGACAAAATACATTTTTTTAGCGATAAAAGAAATAACGCGATTTTATAAATCGTCACCTTAAATCGGAGGACGATTTGCAAAATCGCGTTGCGTGGTTAT
Organism: uncultured Saprospiraceae bacterium; assembly: GCA_937930625.1. Lineage (GTDB taxonomy): Bacteria > Bacteroidota > Bacteroidia > Chitinophagales > Saprospiraceae > JAHDEO01. The sequence continues at coordinate 3,364 of CALHBW010000361.1, forward strand.
TTGCC